>WQTL01000057.1 GCA_009786275.1 Bacillota bacterium
GGCAGCGCTGCTTGCCGTGAGCAGCGAGCCGCTGCGCTCGCCGGCTTCGATGACGACGGTGCCCACGGCCATGCCGGAGATCACCCTGTTGCGGATGGGGAAGTTTTTCCCTATGGGGAGGGTGCCGGGCGGGTATTCACTCACCACCGCGCCGTGCTCGGCGATGCGTTTTCGCAGGGAGGCGTTGTCCGGCGGATAGTTGTAGTCCAGGCCGCAGCCCTGCACCGCCACGGTGACGCCGCCGGCCTGTACCGCGCCCCAGTGCGCCGCGCAGTCGATCCCCAGGGCCCCGCCGCTGACCACCGCGCAGCCCGCGCGCACCAGGTCGGCGGCAAGGCGCGCGGCGATGTCCACGCTGTTGCGGCTGGCCTTGCGGGTCCCCACGATGGCGAGGGGCAGGTGCCCTTGCAGCGCCTCAACCGAGCCGCGCGCGTAAAGCACCAAAGGATAGTTCGGGATTTGCAGCAGCCGCGCCGGGTAGGCGGCGTCTTGCGGTGATAGGATATGCATGTGCAGGCGCGCGGATTCCTCCGCGACGCTCTCCGCCCGGCTGAGAGGCGTGGAACGCAGCCGCGACAGCTGCATGTTGGTGAACACCCCCGCCACGCGGCGGTCGTAGTCGGAAGCGCTGTAAATCTCCCCCGCACCGCCCGGGAAGGCAGCGAGGATCTCCTGTGTGCGCAGCGCGGTCGAAACGCCCAACGCGCACTGAAGCCAGAGGTAGTGGAGGGGGGTTGTCATAACAGCGTTCCCATCATCTAACATCTAATGTCTAACATCCAATATCTATCGTACCATTTCCCACATCAGGATCGTCGCGGCGGCGGCGGCGTTGAGGCTTTCGGCGCGGCCGGGCATGGGCACGGTGACGGCGCATGTGCAGGCGGCGATTGCCTCTTCTGAGAGGCCTTCGGCTTCGCTGCCGACGGCCAGAATCCCGCCGCGGGTGAAGTCGCAGGCGAGCACGGATGCGGCCCCACGGTCCGGCACGGCGGCGTAGCAGGGCAGGCCGCTCGACCGCAGGGCGCCGGGGAGGTCGTCCGTGCGTATCACCGGCAGGCGCAGCAGCGCGCCCATGGAGGCCCGCAGCGCCTTGGGGTGCCAGGGGTCGCAGCCGTTGCCGATGATCAAGCCGGCAAGGCCCAGCGCCTCCGCCGTGCGGGCGACGGCGCCGAGGTTGCCGGGGTCCTGGAGGTTTTCCAGGGCGATGTATCTTAAGGGCACCCCCCTCGCAAGGCCACCCCAACGAATCTGCGGATTCGTCGGGGACCCCGGGAGCGAAGAGGGCTTCATGCCGCATACCGCGAACACGCCCTGCGGGTGCTGCGTATCGCCCAGCTTTTGCGCCACGGTTTCGGTGATCTCGAATACCTGCGCCGCCGCCCGCTCCAGGGGGGCCGTCTGGTATTTCTCCCGGGCCGCGGGCGTGAGGAAAAGCTCTTCCGGCGCATAGCCAGAGCCGCAGGCGTCCGCGCAAAGGCGAAAGCCCTCCAGGAAGAATTTTCCCGAAGCGCATCGCTCCGCCGCCGCATTGCGCAGGCGCACGGCGGCTTTTATGTGCGGGTTTTCCCTGGAGGTGATAAGAGGCATACCTGACATTATAATCGGGAATGGGAGGTTTGTCAACGGGTAATTTTGATTGATTTTTTGGATTGACGGGCGGGCGGCTGTGGGCAGCCGCCCCTACAGCCTGTGTTTTATCTCCCGCTTGGAAAGCCCGTTCTTTTTCGCGGCGGCGCGGAAGCTGATGTTCCCGCCGAAGATGTACATGGCGCGGGGCATGCCCGGGTTGGTGTAGATGTCCTCTCCGCCCTCGCCTGCCAGGATGTGCCCGGCCAGGCTGTTCAGCGCCGCGTTGTATTTTTTCAGCGGTCCGCGCGCCACCACGGTCGCCATGGCCATGATGGGCTCGCGCTTGAGGATCTCCCCCGCCCCAACGCCGATGCCCTGCCCCCACACAAGCCCCGCGCGTTCGCACCAGTTGCGCAGCATGGAAATCGCCCCGGCGTTCTGCTCGCCCTCGTAAAACCCGTTGTTCACCAATGCGTAGACCCGCGTGCCGGGCTTCAGGCTGTGCTCATGGGCGATGAGCTCGCGCAGCAGGTTGGAGGGGATGCCGTCCACGTACAGCGGAAAGGCGATGAGGAGGGCGTCGCAGGGTTCCTCCCAGCCGCGTGTGATTTCGCAGCCGGGGAGCCGTTCCTCCATGACGCGCAAGAGCCTCGCGGTGATGCCCTGCTCCTTGCGGGGGCTGCCGTTGACGAACGCGACCCTCATGCCGCCACCTCCAGTTCCTCTTCGCTTGCGTAGAAGGCCACCGTGTTGCCGGCGGCGTGCATGTTGCGGGCGTTGGCGGCGGCATACCGCAGCGCGGTCTCGCGTTCGGCCTGGGTGATGTCCCCGTAGAGGTGCCACGCCAGCGCGAACCGTTGCTCATAGCGCGGGATGTGGTGCATCTCGCCCTCATAGGCGTGGAAGAAGGGCAGCATATAGGCGATGTGCCTGTCGACCACCGCCTTGACGTCGGGCGAAAACCCGCCGTAATAGCAGCGGCTGACCACCGTAAACCTGTCTGCCCGGGCCAGAAGATGGCAGAATTGCTGCCCCCTGTCCGGGATGACGCACTCGCCCGGGGTTTTGATCCAGCAATGGAAACAGCCGACGCAGGGCTTCACGGCGGGGGCGGCGGGGAACCATACCAGCGTATCGCTCTGCGGCGGGAGGAGGCGGGCGGCCTGCGCCGGGGATAAGTCATGCACAA
>WQTL01000058.1 GCA_009786275.1 Bacillota bacterium
GTCAAGCAAAAAATCCCCCAGGACATCTAAAACAAAAATCCTCCATCCAGCCAATAGAAAAAGCACAAGAGCCAGTTGAAACGAAGCAATTCAGCCGGCTCTTATGAAATAGGGAGGGGACCACGCCAAACGCATGAGTAAAGAAAGTATTAACAAAAGCCGAAAGATGTGGTATAATCAGCCCAAAGGAGCTGATGGGATGACAGAATTGCTGAAATACCTGGACACGGTAATGGGAATGGGGGCTCATTATGGTTTACCACACACGAGGGCCAGACAACCAACGGTGGTTTGTTCACTGATTCGCGCTTCTGAATTTAGAGATAGGAGATAATATTTATGAAAAAGGCATTTTTCATTACGCTCATGTTGCTTGTTGGTCTCTGTGCTTGCGGAAGGACAACGCCAACGGAGGAAACAACCACAGCGGAAGAAAAGACGACTAGGCTCGCAGCAGGTATGGACACCGTGTTTTCTTCTGTAATAGAGGATATGTTGAGCAGACCGAGCGGCTACGACACGCTTAGTGATTTCGTCCTGTATGGTACTGATGACGAGGGTGCCAAGGCATTGCTGGTAGGCGTGGAAAACCCCTTCAGCTATGTTTCGGAAATCTTTACTTTCCAAAACGGAGCAGCGGAGCAAGTGCTTTCCGTAGACTACGATACGGGAGATACTTATATCTGCCCATTAAAAACCGGCGTCATACAAACTGGTTCTTTCAGCGGGAGCGTCAACAGTTATTATCGTTTTAATGAGAACGGCCAGTTCAAACTCATATTAAAACTGGGCAGCTACGGAGACGACAGAGGCCTTTTCCGTGTGGACCCTACTGGCGGGGAAAGCGACTTTTTCTTCTGTTTTATTCCTGACGGAACAGAAGTGCACATCACACAGGAAGAATTTGAGCGGTTGCATGATCAGTATGAAGGCGATGGGCAGGTAGTCGAGCTGGATTGGAAGCCGCTGGCGGAATATGGGCAATGAGGCATTTTCTAACGCCTGATTCCCCTGTTTCAGGCGGATATTCTAATTGAAAATTCCCCACCTCTTATTCACAAGAGCCAGTTGAATTGCTTCGTTTCAACTGGCTCTTGCGCTTTTTCTATTGGCTGGATGGAGGATTTTTGCTTTAGATGCCCTGGGGGATTTTTTGCTTGACAAATGCACTTCATCGCTGCTGAGCATCTCGTTCCACAGCGTTTGAAACCCCTGCAAAAACTCCGGCGACACCATCGCGAACACACGCTGGATCGTGTCGTGCGAGGGAATTCCGTAGGGCAATTCTAAATATCTTCGCAAAAACGCCTCGTGCTCTTTCCCGAAGATTTCGATTTCTACCCGCTCGTCCGCGTTCGCCAACAGCGCGAAAAACACCAGCGCGATGATGTCGCCCATTTTGTGCCGCACTTTTTTCTCCTGCCGGCTGTCCATCACCGTGTCCAGGTATTTCAGCAATTCGCTCATTTTCTCAGCCCCCTTGGGCTGATTATACCACATCTTTCGGCTTTTGTTAATACTTTCTTTACTCATGCGTTTGGCGTGCTGTGATTTTGCCCAAAAAAAATCCGGCCCGCCCGCTCAAATTTTCATTTACATTTGCGCCATTGTTTGGTATAATAATTGATGGAAAAATTTCATGCGGGCATGATAATGAAAGATGTCCTGCATCAAGGAGGAGCACTATGGCACGCAAACACAAGACGATGAAGGGCAATCAGGCCCAGGCCTATGTCAGCTACGCCTTCACGGAGGTCGCGGCGATCTATCCCATCACTCCCTCCAGCGATATGGCGGAGGAGACCGACGCCATGTCCGCCGAGGGTGCGAAGAACATCTTCGGGCAGACGGTGAAGGTGGCCGAGATGCAGTCGGAGGCCGGCGCGGCGGGCGCGGTGCACGGCTCCCTGGCGGCGGGGGCGCTGACCACCACCTACACGGCCAGCCAGGGGCTGCTGCTGATGATCCCCAACATGTACAAGATCGCGGGCGAGCTGCTGCCCGGCGTGATCGACGTCTCCGCCCGTTGCGTGGCGTCCCACGCGCTGAATATCTACGGCGACCACAGCGATGTCTACGCCTGCCGCCAGACGGGCTACGCCATGCTCTGCGCGGGCAACGTGCAGGAGGTCATGGACCTGGGCGCGGTGGCGCACCTCTCGGCCATCAAGGGCCGCGTGCCGTTTTTGCACTTCTTCGACGGCTTCCGTACCTCCCATGAGATTCAGAAGATCCAGGTGTGGGACTACGACGAGCTCAAGGACATGGTGGACATGGACGCCATCGACGCCTTCCGCCGCCGGGCCCTGAACCCCGAGCACCCCGTGCTGCGCGGCTCGGCACAGAACCCCGACATCTTCTTCCAGGCGCGCGAGGCCTGCAACCCCTACTACGACAACATCGTGGGCGTCACGGAAGATTACATGGCCGAGGTCAATAAGAGGATCGGGACAAACTATCAGCTGTTCAATTACTATGGAGCCCCCGACGCCGAGCGCGTGATCATCGCCATGGGCTCCGTGTGCGATACCATCGAGGAGACCATCGACTACCTCAACGCGCGCGGCGAAAAGGTGGGCCTGATCAAGGTGCGGCTGTATCGCCCCTTCAGCGCGAAGCACCTGGTGGCGGCCATCCCGGCCAGCGTCAAGAGCATTTCCGTGCTGGACCGCACGAAGGAGCCCGGCTCCCTGGGCGAGCCGCTGTGGCTGGACGTCTGCGCGGCCCTGCGCGGCACCGCCTTCAAGGACATCCCCGTCTACGGC
>WQTL01000059.1 GCA_009786275.1 Bacillota bacterium
ATACGATAGCGTTTCGGCATCTTTATCACCCTCTGCTATTATATCATTTCTTGCTCAATATTGCAAGCGTTTTAGAGAGGGATTAGTATAAAGAGGAAATGGGGTCCTGTGTCCAAAGAAACCTCACCGGCGGACGGCATTCCACAAGCGCCGTGGTTTCCGCCTTCATGCCGCCGGGCATCTCTGCATAAAAAAACACCGCCCTGCGTTCTGCGGAGCGGTGTGCTTTTGTTGCAAATCAGTCCTCGCTGCTGGAGCTGGCCACGACCTCGTCCTCCTCGGCGTAGTCCTCTTCGGCCTCCGGGGCCTCGTCGTCCAGAAGGGCGCGGATGGACAGGCTCACGCGCTTCTTGTCGAAGTCGATGCCGACGATCTTTACGCTGATCTCCTGGCCGATGGACAGCTCCTCCTGGGGCTTTTCCACGCGGCGGTTGGCAATCTGCGAGATGTGGATCAGGCCGTCCACGCCGGGCAGCACGCGCGCGAACGCGCCGAAGCTGGTGAAGCTGACGACCGTCGCCTGCGCCACGGAGCCCACGGGATACTGCGCGCGTAAAACCTCCCAGGGGTTGTCCTCGGCCCTGCGGTAGCCCAGGGAGATCTTCTTCTTTTCGGGGTCCAGGGATTTGATGTAGACCTCGGCCTCGTCGCCCACCTTGAACACCTCGGAGGGGTCCTTCACCCGGGACCAGGACAGCTCGGAGATGTGCACCATGCCGTCCAGGCCGCCGATGTCCACGAAGGCGCCGTAGCTGACCAGGGACTTCACCTTGCCCTTGAACACCTGGCCCGCCTCGGCGGTCTCCCAGAAGCTGCGCTCGGCGGCCTTGCGCTCCTCCTGCGCCACGGCGCGGATGGAGCCCACGGCGCGGCGGCGGGGCTTGTTGACCTCGATGACGCGGAAGCGCACGGTCTGGCCCTTCATGTTGTCCAGGGGTTCGCCCCGGGGTGTGCCCGTGAGGGAGGCCGGCACGAACACGCGCACGCCGCCGGTGAGCACCAGCACGCCGCCCTTGATGGCGTCGATCACCTTGCCCTCCAGGACAGCGCCGTCCTCCTCGGCCTGGATGATGTTCGCCCAGGCCTGCCCGGCGTCGAACTTCTTTTTGGAAAGCTGCACCGTGCCCTCGGCGTCGTTGGTCTTCAGGATGATGAGGTCCAGCACGTCGCCGATCTTGAGCTCCTCGGCGGGGTTGGCGTTGGGGTCGTTGCTGTATTCGGAAGCGGCGACATAGCCGGTCTGCTTGCGGCCGATATCCACCTGGATCTCCGACTGGTTCACCGCGGTGACCACGCCCTTGACCTTCTGGTCGGTGCTCATGCTGTTGAGGGATTCTTCCAGTGCCGCGGTGAACTCGTCCACGGCGGGGATTTCCTCCTCCTGAACTTCCTCGGCTGGGGCTTCCTCTACGGGCGCTTCCTCTACGGGCGCTTCCTGCGCGGGGACTTCCTCCGCCGGCATGTCCTGCTCCAGGACGGCCTCGGTTTCAGGGGCCAGGGGTTCGTTTGTTAGTTCAGACATGGTTGACAGTACCTCCTTTATTGTGCGCGCCGGGGTGGACGCGCCCGCCGTGCAGCCGATGGTGCGGAATTGGGAAAGCTCCTTCTTCCAGCGTTGCAGATCCGCGCACCCTTCAACCAAAAACGAAGGACACAATTCCCCGCACACCGCCAGCAGCTTGCCCGTATTGGAGCTGTGCCGGTCGCCGACGACGACCATGGCATCGCAAAAACCCGCGAGCAAGCGCGCCTCTTCCTGGCGGGAGTGAGTCGCATAACATATTGTATCAAATATTTTCGCGTTTGTACAGAGGCTTTTTATAAATTTTATACTTTTTTTCCATTCTTCCGCCCGGAAAGTCGTCTGCGCCACGGCAAGAACAGGCAAATCGCGCCATGCGGGCTGCGCGATGAAGAGATTTTCAACATCCGCCGCGCTTTGCACCGTGCAGACATCGCCCTTGGCATAGCTGCGGATGCCGACGACCTCGGGGTGCTCCGGGTCCCCGGCGACGATGACGGGCGTGTTTTCGCCCGCGTGCCCGGCCACGATTTCATGGATGCGCTTGACGAAGGGGCAGGTGGCGTCGCAGCATGCCAAGCCGCGTGACTGAATCTCCGCCATGGTCTCCTTCGGCACGCCGTGGGCGCGCACGACCAGGGTGTCGCCCGGGGGGCACTGCGCGGGGGATTCCGCGACCTTCGCGCCCAGCCCGCACAGCTCCCGCGTCACCTGCCTGTTGTGGATAAGCTCGCCCAGCAGCGTGACGGGCGTACCCTGCTCCAGCAGGGCCTGCGTCATATCCACCGCGCGCTTCACGCCGAAGCAGAAGCCCGCGGATTTGGCTAAGATGATTGGCATGGCTCCTCCAATGCTTAATGCTTAATTCTTAATGCTTAATTATTTATAGCACAGCGGCTGCCCACATCAATCATTAAGCATTATGCATTATGCATTAAGCATTATCGTGTCCCTGCTTCCATAAATCCGTGATAGAAGCCATGATCTTCTCGCAGGCGGCGCGGGTTTGGCACTTGTTGGGGGCGTCGCTTAAGTTCAGCTCCTCAAAGGGGATCACCTTGCCGATGCGCACGGTGAGCCGGCTGCGGAACTTCAGCTTGCCCTCGAAGTAGACGGAGCAGGGCAGGACGTCCGCGCGCATGCGCCGGGCGAACATGGCGATGCCGGACTTCGGCTCCTGCGGCTTGCCGTCCGGGGAGCGCGTGCCCTCCGGGAAAATCCCCAAGCCGTAGCTGCCCTCGCGCATGGCCTCCAGGGC
>WQTL01000060.1 GCA_009786275.1 Bacillota bacterium
CCCACGCCCTTTGAGGTGCGGCAGGCAAACGGCTCGGCCGTCACCCTAACCAACCACGGCGACGAGTTCTTCAACTGGCAGGAGGACGAAGGCGGCTATATCGTCGCCTACGACCAGAGCAGCGCCAACTGGTGCTACGCGGCGGTGGAGGGCGGCGAACTTGTGCCCGGCGCGGAAGCCGTGGGCGCGTCGAAGTTTACACGCGCAGCCAGGCTCAGGGGCGAGGACCTCGCCCCGCTGATTGAAAACGCGGACCGCAGCGCGGGGACGGAGCTCCCCGTGCCCTACGTGCCGCCCGCTTCCGCCGCGGGGATGCCGTCCTCCTCCGTGGACGGCGTGCCCGCCGTCACGCAAAGCAAAAACCGGCAGACCCTGCTGGTGCTGCTGGTGGAGTACAGCAACCAAAAGTTCCAGACGACCTACGGGGACGTGAACACCCATTGGTCCAAGCATTATTTTGACGACACCCCGGGCGTGAAGTCGGTGAACAACTACTACAAGGAGGTCTCCGGCGCGTTCAACCTGCAGTATATCAAGCCGACCTTCACCTGGACCGGCTCGACCACCTCCGGGCTTCCCTCCGGCGTATCGTCCCTGACCATCAAGGACGGCGTGGCCAGGGTGTGCCTGACCAAAAGCCACCCCGACACCAATACCTCGAACAACAGCGACGCCGTGAAGGCGGACCTCATTATAGCGTTTAACGGGGTGAAATCGTATATCAATTTTTCGGGCGTCCCAAGGAGCGGCGGTTATATTTACTCCGATTGCTTTACGATTTCCGCCGTCGTCGCGGGCTACGACGCCGCGGCAGGCAACTACGGCAACAGCATCTGGGGCCACGCGAATTATTCGTGGCTCCCGAAAGATTTGCAGGCCGCGCAGACGGGCACGCCCATGCGCTATCTTTCGATCAAAAATGCCGGCGGGGCCGTTTCGGCGATGGAGCTGCTGTCCTACGCCTCGCAGGGGGAGCTGTACAGGAACACGTCGACGCCCATGCCTGTCGGCGTCACGGTGCACGAGCTGGGGCATATCCTGGGCCTGCCGGACCTGTACTGCTATGATCACATGCCGACGCCCCGCCAGGGCATAAGTTACTACAGCGTGATGGCCAGCGGGAGCTGGGGCACGGACAACATGCCCGGTTCGGCGGATACGAAGGACGGCAACACCCCGACGCACCCGGACCCTTGGTCGAAGATCCGCCTGGGCTTCGCATCCGTAACGACCGTAGCGCCGGCCGCATATACGAAGACCAACCTGAACAGCATCGCCGGCAGCTACAACGTGCTGAAAGTGACGCCCGGCTCCGGCACCCAGTATTTCCTTGTGGAGAACCGGCAGATCACGGGATATGACCGCGGGCTCTATGGCGCGACCGGTTCCGCCCAGGGCGGCGTCCTGATCTGGCACGTGGACGAGGCCCCCTTCGACGTATACGACAACAGGGGGACGACAAGTCAAAGCCGCGGGAACGACAACAACGGCCACAGGGGGTTCGACCTGGAAGGATTGTGGTCGAGCATCACCGCCACCAGCGCAAGCAATCCCTTCTATGCGGCGGGCGGCATCTTCAACGCGACGTCGACGCCGAACTCGAATTTCCACACGGCGGGGCACAGCACGAACCCGTTTACGCATAAGGACTGCCACCCGCAGACCGTGGCCAGCAACGTCCAGCTTCGGATCGGCAGCGCCAGCGGCAGCGTAATGGAGGTGGCCTCCGGCCCGTTCGTGCCCGTGACGGGCATCACAGGCGGGCCCGCGGCCATGGATATGGGGACGCCCCTGGCGCTCACCGCCGCGGTGGCCCCCTCCAACGCGACGTTCCAGACCATCGTGTGGAGCGTGGTCAGCGCGGGAACGACCGGTGCGGCGATTACCGGCAGCACCCTGAACGCGGCGGCCCCCGGCAGCGTGACGGTCAGGGCGACCATCGTCAACGGGCAGGATTTGGGCGCGGCGTATACGAAGGACTTCACCATTACGGTGAATTCCGCGACCTACGGCATCGCCCTTGACAAGAGCGGCACGCAGACCTTCCCCGCCGCCGCCTACGGATACGGCGCGCAGACGCCCGTCGCCGTGGCCGTGAGCAACACCGGTACCGGGGCCACCGGGGCGCTGAGCCTCACGCTTTCCGGCGCGAACCCGGGCAGCTTCGAGTGCTCCCCGGCCTCCCTCGCCGGCATCCCGGCGGGCAGCGGCAAGGGTACCTTCACCGTCGCGCCCAAAGCGGGCCTGAACCCCGGGACCTACACTGCCACCGTGACCGTGACCGGCGCGAACGGCATCCCCCCGGGCACCGCGGGCTTCGGCGTGAGCTTCACAGTGATTCCGAGCGCGGCCAGGGACATCCTCGCCATGCGCAGCCCG
Organism: Bacillota bacterium; assembly: GCA_009786275.1. GTDB lineage: Bacteria > Bacillota > Clostridia > Oscillospirales > Acutalibacteraceae > WRMQ01. Next base: position 2,380 of record WQTL01000060.1, read on the forward strand.
GGGGGCGCGGCGGTGAACGGGACGTCGGTGACGGCCTCCGTGGCCTACGCCGTGGGCAGCCTGACCGTCGACCCCGCGCTCAGCCCGGGCGCGAGCTGGAAGCTCTACAGCGACGCCGCCTGCACAAACGAGGTCACGAGCAAGGCCATGAACCTCGCCGTGGGCGCGAACACCGCCTATATCAAGGTGACGGCCCAGAACGGCGCGGATACCAAGGTGTACACCCTGACCGTGACCAGGCAGGCGGACCCCAAGAAATATATCTTCAGCACCAAATGGGAGGCCACTTTCTGGAACTGGCTCATGTTCTTCGTGCTCTTCGGCTTCATCTGGATGTGGTTCATCAATCCCTGACCCCTGACCCCTGAGGACTGGCTGCGGAGCGGTCCCGCCGATAAAACG
>WQTL01000061.1 GCA_009786275.1 Bacillota bacterium
GCGCGGTGGCATAGTTGTCCGCCCCCACCGCCGTAACCCGCACATGGGCTTGTCCACCCGCGACATAACTGCCTGAGAGCACCTGGTCCCCGGTAGCTTTTTTGATGCGCTCTGCCTCACCCGTGAGCAGGGACTCGTCGGTCTCCAGCCCGTTTGCTTCCACCACCACCGCGTCCGCACATATCTGATCCCCCGCCGAAAGGCAGACGATGTCGTCCAGCACCAGCTCCTCCGGCGCGACAGCCCGCCGCCGGCCATCCCGCATGACATGAACCTTGGCCTGGGTCAGGACGGAGAGCCTATCGAGGGTACGCTTCGATCGTATCTCCTGGAAGATGCCCATGGCGCTGCTGAAAATGGCGATGCCGAGGAACAGGATATTGCGGATATAGCCTGGGGCCCATGGATAACCCGCCCACAGGATAGCTGCCGCCAGCAGCAGGTGGATGATATTGAACAGGGTGAGGGTGTTTTTGCGTATGATGCGCCCATAGGAGGGCGTGAGCTTCTCCCCCTGTATATTGACAGCTCCGGCCTCCACGCGCTGGCGGACATCATGCGCTGTTAAGCCGATTTCGATATCCGGGATAGAGCGGGGGAATTCCGGAGGCGCCGCTATGGTGCGCTGTTTCTGCATACTTCCCCCCTTCACGACATCAACTGCCTTCTTTATTGCAGCATGACGATGGCTTCATGTCAATAGATGGGCATATAGTAAAACAAAACAAGACGGCTTTAATACCAACTCACAGGCCTTACCCTGCCCAGGTCGTGTTAATGTTGGCTATCAACGCCGCAGAGCGAATTGTAATGACCATATATATTTACGGTATTCCTAAATACGGCTTGAACAGTAGCTATGACACTTGAAGTGGCGGACAATGGCTAATTCAGTTGCCAGATTTCATAAGGATCTATATATGCCAAGCCACTTTGGGGAAGTGATGCTTTTGGATAAATCGTTGTGCTAAGGCCAGACAAGCGTTGCACAAACGTAGTTTTGTTGTGTACTAGCGTTGTGCTTGTATTGCCCTTGAGGTGATCGTCTATAACGCTTTGCAGCGCAAACAGCAGGTTGCTGGCGGAGAACTCTGCTTGCGTAATTGTGTGGTATAATTCCAACAATTTGTGCAAGCGCTGCCTTGCAGTAAGCTCTTGCGGTATGCAGTATTCGCCATTTTCCCCAAAGAAGTCAGGTGCATCTATAGAGGGAATCGCTAAGTAGGGTCTATATGCGAAGCCCAATGCGTGAGTAGTGCTTTGTGGTAATGATGGCTGATAGTCCGCTGAATAATGGCAAGCTACATTCGAGCATTCCGTGCAAAGATCCGAAGAGAAGGAAGAGGCGCTTGAACATTGGCACTTTACCCATGTGGCTATCGCAAATTCTTGCAGATGATCCCCAGGGCTTGTTACTCGCTGCCAAATGTGCGGATGATCTTTTGTGTTTAGGGGAAAGTCGCTGGCTGTCGCTGTGTTTTGGAACAATAGTATCAGACGCAAAGGAACAGTTGTACCAGATGTAGCGGGCGTACCAGTCGCAGTGGGCGCAGCTGGCGCACCAGGTGTAACGGGCGCAGTGTCGGCGTGGCGGGCGTACCGATATAGCCCCATTGAGCAATGAATATCTCCATAGAACATCGGAGAGAATGCCGGAAAGCGTTTCATCTGCTCAGGGGACGGTGGCAACGCTGGATGGAACCGTTTTATCCAAATCACCGCCAATTCATAGAACCGCTCGCGTGCCTGCTGCATATCGGCACGCAAGCTCCAGGTATTGTGCCCGTCTTCTTCTTGCAACCACGCTGCAAGTTCAATTGCCGCTGTCCATTCTGTGAGGTCTGGCAGGTTTTCTTGTTTATCAGGTTTATACCTGCCGCGCATCCATCTCTCTGGGTATGCACTCCCGATAAATTGTACATCCTCATTTCTGCGCAATCTATAGTGTCGTCTTACTTCTGCATGGCGATTTTCCGCTTCGCTCTCGTCCCAATGCTCGTCTATGTTATCTCCAGGCTTAATAGAAAAATATGGATGAATCAGAAAAGCCTTAACTTTCATCTGGTTCTTGTGCCAATTTCCGGTTTCGCCGAACTCTTTTAGCATCATTTCCGCCGCGGCAACGCCTGTTCCACCAAACGAGGAGGCGCACAACGCGACCTTTTCGTTCTGATCCGGCTCGTTTGCAGCTTTGGTTAAATCAGCATTCGTTTTCATCACTTTTCTCAGCAGATATGCCCCCACAGCTGGGTTGGCATAAAGTCCAGTATCGACGGCTTTTTCGAAAGAGTAGTTCCCTATGTCAACCAGCGGCACAGCCCGGAAGTGCTTGACACCGTTATCGAAGAAGAGCTTGCGGTTTACCAGGCGGCCAAGTCAGCGGAGTATATGCTGCTCCAGGCCCACTTGGTGGACTGGGAACGTGCCAACGGCGTGCGCCGCGGTTATGGCCGCGGCTCCGTCAACGGCAGCATGATCGCCTACCTGTTGGGCATCACCGAGATGGACAGCCTGAAGTTCGGCCTGAACTTCTTCCGCTTCATGTCGCCCACCCGCGTCACCAACGCCGACATTGACGCCGACTACGGCAGCGACGACCGCGCCCGGGTTAAGGAATTCCTCCTGCGGGAGCACATGGGCCTGCCGCAGATCAAGTCCGCCGAGATAGTGACCTTCAACACCATACAATGTCACTTCCGATACCGTGTGCGAGTTCCTGTTCGAGGCTGAAATGACCTTCCGCTGGGTCAACAACGAAAACCCGGAGGACAGCTTCCTCGTCACCTGG
>WQTL01000062.1 GCA_009786275.1 Bacillota bacterium
CATTCTTGCCGCCCGCAGGCCAAGACAATCATTCGGGCGGCAAGAATGCCGCCCCTACAGCAATTATTTCGATCATCGCCCGCCTGCGCCTGCTGGAGGAGGGCTGCGATATCAGGCCGTTGTATCACCCCAGGCGCAAGCTGTTTCATATCGGGCTGGATTTGAGCACGGGAAAGGTCTCGGGGTCGTATTACGATCTGCTGATGAGCGAGGCGCGCATGACCAGCTATTACGCCATCGCCGCGCGGATTGTGCCCAAGAAACACTGGGGCGCGCTGGGGCGGACTCTGGCGCAGCAGGGGCGGTTCACCGGGCCGGTGAGCTGGACAGGCACCATGTTCGAGTACTTTATGCCTTATCTGTTCCTGCCCGCGCCGAAGGGCACGCTGGGCTACGAGGCGCTGCGGTTCTGTTTGAGTTGCCAGAAGGCACGGGCGCGCGGAGAATTTCCTTGGGGGCGGCTGCCCTTATGGCCTTGGGGGCAGAGTGAGAGCGGGTTCTATGCCTTCGACCCGAGTTTGAACTACCAATACAAGGCCCACGGGGTGCAGAAGCTGGGGCTGCGGCGCGGCCTGGACGGCGACCTGGTCAGCGCGCCCTACGCGAGCTTCCTCGCCATGCAGCTGGCCCCCAAGAGCGCCCTGGAAAACCTGCGGCGCTTCGAACGCATGGAGATGCTGGGCGCCTGCGGGTTCTACGAGGCGGCGGACGCCACCCCCGGGCGTGTGCAGGGGCAGGACTACGCCGTGGTGCGCAGCTACATGGCGCACCACGTGGGGATGAGCATGCTCGCGGCGCTGAATACCCTGCGGGACGGCGTGCTGCGCAGGCGCTTTCTCTCCGACGGGGAGATGGCCGCGGCCAAAGGGCTGCTGTACGAGCGCATCCCCGACAGGGCGGCGGTGTTCCGGGACATCGGCCTGCGGGACACGCCCCGGCCCAGGGAGCGGGTGTCCTCGGCCAGGCAGGTGTACCACAGGGCGGACCCCGCCGCGCCGAAGGCGCATTTGCTCTCCAACGGGGAGTGGAGCTGCGTGGTCACGGACTGCGGCGCGGGCGCGTCGTTCTATCGCGGGGTGAGTATCTTCAAGCACACGCCCGATTTGCTGCGCAGGCCGCCGGGGCTTCTGGCCGCGATACGGGAGGAGGGCGGGCAGCCGGTGTCCCTCACGCCCGCGCCGCACTACAACGCCGGGAAATACCGGGTGGAATTCGCCTCAACGGAGGCCCTGCAATGCGCGGAGCACGGCGGCCTCACCGCGCTGATGCGCTCGCGCGTGCACCCGAGAATCCCCGGGGAGCAGCGGCAGTTTATTTTGAAGAACACGGGCAAGCGCAGCGCAGGGGGGAGCCTGTGGATCTATTTCGAGCCGAGCCTGGCCCCCATGCGCGAGGAGGCCGAGCACCCGGCGTTCGCGCAGCTGTTTTTGACGGATGTCTACGACGCGCGGCGTGATATGGCGATTTACACACGCAGAAGGGGTGAGTCAGGCGAGGCGCTGTGCCTGGCGGCGGGCTGGGGCAAGGGGGCCATCGCGATATGCGAGCGCTCAAGGGAAAAAGCCCTGCGCAGGGGCATGCCGTTCGGCTCGGCTGCCCTGGAGGGGAAGAGCGCGGGCAACGGCATGGCCTGCGCGGCGTTCGAGATCGCGTATCAATTGCAGCCGGGGGAGACGAAGGAATGGAGCCTGTTCCTCTGCGCGGGGACGACGGCGGAGGAGGCCGCCGGGCGCTTGCAGCATCTGCGGGAGGAGCCGCAGCCGCCCAAACGCTGGGCCGCGTGCCCCTTCCGGGAGGGGGAACTGGCCTCGGCGCTGGCGCAGAGGGTGCTGCCCAAGCTGCTGTTCTACGCGCCGATATCCAGCGCGCAGAGACAGGCGCGGGAAAAGCTGAAATGTACGCGGCAGGCGCTGTGGCCGCTGGGGCTTTCGGGGGAGGAGCCGTATATCTACCTGCCCGTGGAGGAGGACGTGACGGCGGCGCTGCCGTGGCTGAGCCTGTTCCGGCGGCTGCGGGCGGCGGGGCTCCCCTGCGAGCTGGCCGTGGGCTACCGGGAGGGCGGGGACTACGACAGCCCGGTTGCCGCCGCGCTGCGGGAGGCCCTGCGCCGGGAGGGCTGCGCGCATTTGGAGAATCAACGGGGCGGGGTGCGGCTGATCAACCTGCGGCGGGCCGATCACAATACGCTGGAGGCCCTGGAGGCCTACGCCTCCTATGCAGGGGGGAGGGATGAGGGTTCAGGGGACAGGGGGACGGAGGGCGGAAGCATTCTGCCAATTTTACAGGCAAATTGTAGGGGCGGCTGCCCACAGCCGCCCGCAAACACAATACAGGTGGGCCAAGGGCGGTTCTTGCCCGGGAAATTTGTGATCGAGAAGCTTCCCCTGACGCCTGAAGCCTGCCCCCTCCCTCCTGTCCGGCCGTGGAGCCTGCCGCTGTGCAACCCGGCGTTCGGCACGCTGGTGAGCGACAGCAGCCTGGGCTTCACCTGGGCGGTGAACGCGCGGGAGAACAAGCTCAGCCCCTGGTACGGAGACCCCTGCGCCGACAACAGAGGCGAAATGCTGCTGCTGAAATTCGGCAGCCGGGTGTTTGATTTGCTGGCCGGGGCGCGGTGCGAGTTCTCGCCGGAGCGGGCGCGGTGGTTCGGCGAGGTGCACGGGATCGACTACACCGTGACCTGTGTTGTGCCCGCGCGGGGGCTGTGCAAGCGGGTGGAGATCCTCATGAGCAACACCACAGACAGGACGCTCACCCCCGCGCTGGCATATTACCTGGAGCCGGTGCTG
>WQTL01000063.1 GCA_009786275.1 Bacillota bacterium
GAAAATGGTCAGGGCTTGGCCCTGCACCTATTTGACGACCTGGATAGCGAACACCCCCAGGGCGGCGCGGTGTCCATGGCAATGTACGGGACCATGCCAGATTCCCCCGAGAAATATCGGGAATACATCATTGATCAGCATGATGGGTTGTTTGCGCGCTACTGGGTTTCGTGGGACACTTATAAAACACTGTATGGGCTAGCGGTATAGATAGAAGCACCCGTCCTGCTTGGGGCGGGTGCTTTTAGCTTGAGGTGTGTGTGGGACTCCTCAAAAGGCTTGTTTAATGTAGTGGAAAATTTATTCGTAAATCCTGTAACGAATTCAATCCTCCGATTGTTTACAAGATAGAAGCTTCTGAAAAAATGCGGAAGGAGGGTGGCATGGACGATTTCCAGGCAATTTATGAGCAGCATTTCTCTCAGGTCTATCGCTTTGCCCTCCGGCTCACGGGCGAACCCGGCGCAGCGGAGGAGCTCGCGGCAGAAACCTTCTTCAAGGCGCTAAGGAAAATCGGCGGCTTTGACGGCGGGAACATGCAGGCGTGGCTGTGCCAAATCGCGAAAAACCACTGGTACAACCAACTGCACAAGAAGGGCCGGGAAGTGCCCCTGGACGAGGACTTCGACCGAGAAAGCGACGAAGCCCCTCTGCATCTTGCGCTGGAATCGGGTGAAGCAGCCGGGGCGCTGCACCAAAAGCTGCACGACTTGCCGGAGCCCTACCGCGAGGTGTTCACGCTGCGCGTGTTCTGCGAGCTGCCCTTCGCGCAAATCGCCGCGCTGTTTGGCAAAACCGAAAGCTGGGCTCGCGTGACATTTCACCGCGCCCGCAACAAACTGCAATCAGAATTGGAGGAATGATCGTGGATAACCTGACAATCAACTGCGGCGCGTGCCGCGATCTGTTGCCCCTTTATGCCGAGGGCATGGCCTGTGACGAAAGCGTCGCCCTCACCGAAGCCCACCTGAATGCCTGCGCAGCCTGCCGAGCAGAATTGGCGCGCGTCCGCGAAAACCCCGCGCCCACGCAAATCCCATTTGAAAAAGGGATGCGCCGGGCCAAGCGCAAGCTGAACCGAAAGAAAACCATCATCGCGATTGTTTCATCGCTGCTTGCGATGGTGGTGATGATCGTCCTGTATGTGTGCCTGTTCAAAACCCTGATCCCATTGAAAACCCCGCCGAGCGACTTGCAATGCAGCGCGGAGAACGGCGTAGTCACGATTACTTCCTCATGGGATTCCCAACATGGCTATATGAGCGGCAGCGAGGTCGTTTTAGCAGACGGTAGCAAGGCATATGTTATTATGTTTTCCCTGGCCGATCCGCCCGTGCATAAGCTGTTTCCCCGACACTCGGTTACATCTAATCCCGCCAGCATTGGCAACCAGAATCATGGCATGAAATTGGAGTTCAACGCGAGCGATGCGGCCAAGCTCTCTCTCTTTCCCTGGAAGTCGGCTGCATCTGATCCCGCCAGCGTTGGCAACCAGGGGGATGGCATGGAAATGGAGCCCAACGCGGGTGAATGGGACGGCGGCATGTGCCGGGTCTATTTTGTCCAGGAGCGCGAATTGAAGAAAGGACGCATTGAGATCGACGAAACCACGGGCAAGCTCACGGAGGAATCCATGCAATACGCCACGCTGGTGTGGGAAGAAACCATAGCATAGAGCGCTGCCCACGTGCCCCCACGCATCGCAAGGTGCGTGGGGGCTTTGCCCAAAAAGCTTGCTCCATGCAGCGGAAAGCGCGAAAAACAAAAAAATATAAAATATTTTCAAAAATCCTGTAACCAAACGCCCTTTTTTACGGTTATTATATATGGAGGCTTTGCTATCCAAGTATCGAAACAGGAGGGGGAACAGGGTTGCAGCAAGAGCAGGCGCGTTCGGCGGAGGAGGCTTATCGGGCCTTTTGCGCCGGGGAACCAGAGGCATTCGGCCAGTTGATGGAAGAATTCCAGCAACCGCTGACTGGGTTCCTCCATGGTTACGTACACTCTCTGGAAACAGCGGAGAACCTGGCAGAGGAGACCTTCGTGGAGTTGTTGCTGCACAAGGAGCGCTTCCGCGGCCAGAACTCCTTCAAGATATTCCTGTTCTCCGTAGCGCGGCATAAAGCAATCGGCTACATACGCCGCGAACAGCGGCACCCAGGTTTTCCTTCAGGCAAGAGCATCGAGTACGGCGAAAGTACCATCGCCGGTGCCATCGGGCGGCAGCCCAAGGAACACCAGGAGGTGTTGCGGCTGCTCTACCTGGAGCGTCTATGCTATGACGAGATTGCGCAGGTGATGCGCAAGAAAAAGAAGCAAGTTGACAATTTAGCCTATCGCGCGCGCAAATCGCTGTATGGGACGCTGGGAGAGGACTAATTTTTGGCAAGGGAAAAATATTTTTTAGGACAAGCCGGATGAAAAGCGACTAACAATCAGTGGCTATATTTTGAAAAGGAGAATTTCTATGAAGCGCATGTTTTCGATCCTGGTGGCAGCGATGCTGCTGTGCGGCACCTTGGCCTTCGCGGCCTTCGCCGAGGAGCCGACCTTCGGCACCGAGGGCGATTTCAGCTATTCGTTCTACAGCGACCACGCCGCGGTTACACAGTACGTCGGCCCCGGCGGGGCAGCCGTGATCCCGGAGACGGTGCGCGGCGTACCTGTCACAGCTGTGGACAGCACGGCGTTTTCCACCGGCAGCCAGAACGGCGGCAAGGTGACGAGCATTTCTATCCCCCGGTATCTCGTGAACATCACCCACCCATTCGCCGCCGATCTCGACGGTGTGTTCTTTGATTGC
>WQTL01000064.1 GCA_009786275.1 Bacillota bacterium
GCAGGCCTGCCCGCCCGGGGAGCGCATCGCCCTGGCGGGGCGCGGCTGGGAGGTCACGCGCTGCGACGAGGCGCGCAGGCGCATCTCGGTCAAGCCCTCGCCCGGCCCCGCCGAAAGCAAGTGGGAGTCCTTCCCGGCCTACCGCGTCCACGCCCACGTGCTGGAGAAAATGCGCGCCGTGCTCGAGGGCGAGAGCTATGACGCGTACCTCAGCCCCGACAGCCGCCACGCCCTGCAAGCCATGCGCGCGGCCTGGAAGGCCCGCACGCCGGACCCCATCCTCCCGGCGGCGGACGCCTGCCTGCTGTTCCCCTGGCTGGGCACGCCCGCTTTGCAGGCGCTGCAGCTGGCGTTGCAGGACAGGGGGATCAGCACGCGCATATTGCCGGGGGCGTTCACGCCGGTGTACCTCGAATGCCACACCACGCCCTACGCCCTGCGCCGCGCCCTGACGGAGCTGCGCGCCGAAGGCGTCGACCCGGAAGCGCTGCCCCTGCGCCGGGCCTTGCGGGCCAAGTGCAAGTTCGACCCGTTCCTCCCGGAGGAATTGCTGCAAAAACAAACCCGCGACGAATGCCTGGACGCCGCGGGCGCTATGGAGTTTTTGAGGCAATTTTGACGTGGGTTTTTACGCAAGCATCGCCGTCAGCGCCGCCTCGCCGATCACCGGCACGCCCAGCGCCCGCGCCTTGGCCAGCTTGCTGCCCGCGTCCTCCCCGGCAAGGACGTAGTCCGTTTTGGCCGAGACGCTGCCCGCTACCTTGCCGCCGCGGGATTCGATGAGCTCCGTGGCCTCCTTGCGGCCCATAGTGGGCAGGGTACCGGTCAATACGAATGTCTTGCCCGCGAATATGCCGCCTGTTTGGGCGGGCGGGCCGCTTTCCATACGCAGGCCGAGGGTGCGCAATTCTTCTATTATGGCCAAGTGCTCAGGTTTCGCGAAATACGTTTGCAGGCTCTTCGCGATTTCATCGCCGATGCCCTTGACATCCGCGACGACCTTGAACCTGACTTTCTCCTTGCCGGATTTGCCGGTTTCCGTAATCGTCTCCTGCGAGGCCGCGATAAGCCGATTCAGGGAGAGGTATTCGCGCACGAGCAGCTTGGCGATATCCTCCCCGATATGCCGGATGCCCAAGGCGAACAGCAATTGCGCGGGGTTTCTTTTTTTGCTGGCCTCTATGGCGGCGACAAGGTTGCCTGCCGATTTTTCGCCCATTTTATCGAGCTCCGCGATGCTCGCGGGCTCCAACCGGTATAGATCCGCCGCGCCGCGCACCAATCCCGCGTCGATCAATTTGCCCAAAATGGCCTCGCTGAGGCCTTCGATGTCCATGGCGTCGCGGGAGCAAAAGTGGACCAGCCGCCGCAGCAGCTGGGCGGGGCAGTCGTCGCTTGTGCAGCGCAGGGCCGCGCCGTCGCGGGAGACCGGTTCGCCGCAGGAGGGGCAGCTTTCCGGCAGGAGATAGGGCACGCTGCCCTCCTCATGGGAGAGCACGCGCACAATCTCGGGGATGACATCGCCCGCCTTGCGGACAAGCACGCGGTCTCCCGGGCGGATATCTTTTTGGTCGATGTTGTCCTGGTTGTGCAGGGTAGCGCGGGCCACGGTGCTGCCCGCCAGCAGCACGGGCTCCAGCACCGCCGTGGGGGTGAGCACCCCCGTGCGGCCCACGGCCACCTCCACGTCCAGCAGCGTGGTTTCGCGCTCCTCGGGGGGGTATTTGAAGGCCGCCGCCCACTTGGGGAACTTCGACGTGGAGCCGAAGGCCCGCCTGATTTCCAGCCGGTCAACGCTGACCACCGCGCCGTCGATGTCATAGGGCAAATTCGCCCGCGCAGAACCGATACGTTCGACCTCGGCCCAGACCTCCTCCGGAGTTTTGCACAGGGTGTAGCTGGGGATGGTGCGCAGGCCCAGTGATTTCAGCAAATCGAGGCTTTGCGTGTCGCTGTCATAATCCAGACCTTCTGAGCGCAAAATGCTGAAAATAAAGATGCTCAATCGCCGCGTGGCCGTGACAGCGGGGTCCTTTTGCCGCAATGCCCCGGCGGCGGCGTTGCGCGGGTTTTTGAAGCCCTCCAGGGATTCGAAAACGGCCCGGGGCATGTAGACCTCGCCGCGCACCTCCAATACAGGAGGGAGGAGGGAGGGTTCTGGCGTCAGGAGCTCCAGCGGGATGGCCTTGACCGTGCGTAAATTCGCGGTGACGTCCTCGCCCACGCGGCCGTCGCCCCTTGTGGAGCCGCGTACGAATCGCCCGGCCTCGTATTCCAGCGAGACGGACAGCCCGTCGATCTTGGGCTCCACGACGAATTGCGCCCCGGGCTGCTTCTCCAGCACGCCCCGCAGGAACGCGAACAGCTCCTCCCGGGAAAAGACGTCCTGGAGGCTCTCCATGGGCACGGCGTGCTCCACGGGCGAGAACTGGCTTAAGGGGACGCCGCCCACCCGCCGCGTCGGGGAATCGGGCGTGACGAATTCCGGGTGCGCGGCCTCGAAGGCCTCGAGCTCCCGGTAGAGCATGTCGTATGCGTAGTCGTCGATCTCCGGCGCGTCCTCCACGTAGTACTTGTGGTTGTGGTAGCGCAGGAGGGTGCGGAGCTCGGCGGCGCGGGAAGAGGGGGTGTTCATGGGAGGCTCCTTCGATTATATCGGCAAAGTATAATAAGGCGCATCGCTCCGCGAAAACTGTTTGTCGCTCCGCGATACCTTCCTCAGTCGCCCGAGGCGACAGCTCCTCCCACGGGGAGGAGCCTTGGGGATTAGGCAAAAACTTGATTGCCATACACACAGCCGCTTTCGCC
>WQTL01000065.1 GCA_009786275.1 Bacillota bacterium
CGCAAGCGCCCAAGCAGGGCCTCTTCGGCAGGCTGTTCGGCAAACAGGCGGCCCCGGCGGCCGCCGCGCAGCCGGTGATCCAGCAGGTCGTCGCCGCCCCCAAGGAGGACCTGGGCGTCACCGGCCACCCGAAGACGAACGACATCCGCGACGAGCTGCTGGCCATCACCACCGAGCTCTTCCACAAGGGCCTGGTCACGGGCATCGGCGGCAACATCAGCGTGCGCTGCGAGGACAACCCCAACGAAATCTGGATCATGCCCAGCTCCATCTACAAGGGGGACCTGGCCGCCGACCAGATGGTGCGCATCAACCTGGAGGGCAAGACCGTGGGCGGCGCGACGGAGCTTTCCGCCAGCAGCGAGAAAAACGTCCATACGGCCATCTACAAGGCCCGCCCGGACATCAGCGCGGTCATCCACTCCCACGCCACGAAGTCCACCCTCATGGGCCTGGCGGGGCTGAAGTTCACCCCGGTGTCCTCCGACGCCGCCTTCTTCGGCGAGGTACCGGTGGTGCCCTTCGTCATCCCCGGCACGCCTGAGCTCGGCGACATGGTGGCCGAGGCCATGGGCGAGGAGAAGGCCGTGTGCATCATGCAGAACCACGGCCTGGTCGTGGCGGGCACCAGCCTGCGCCGCGCCTCCGACATGACCGACTGCGTGGAGATCACCGCCGCGAAGATTCTCGAGGCCAAGGCCATGGGCATCGAACTGGCGCTCATCCCGCCCGAGGCGGTGGAGGAGCTCAGCGAGCTCGGGAAGATGCTGATCTAGGGTTAAGTATTGCGATGGGAAAGTAGCGGGCGGCAGATTGCCGCCCCTACAGGTTTGCACAACCACCCCGGCCTGCGGGCCACCCCTCCACGGAAAGGAATGGGGAATAGGCGCAGGCGGGAGGTTGAGATGCCGAGTTTTTGGAGCTACATCACAAACGAAAAGTATGCGATTGGTTGCACGGGGCAAACGGTGTATGTCTACGACGCTTCCGGCAACGAGCTCGCGCGGTTCAAGGACCTGACATATGCCTATACCCCCATGTTCTGCCCCGGGCAAAACATATTCGTTGTGAAATCCACGGACGGGCGGCTCGCTGTTTATTCCCTTGACGAAATGCGGCTGATCCAAAAGCTTCGCTATTCCAAGACCGACGCGGGGCAGGACGACGGCTTCTGCTTTTCCAGGGACGGCAAGTATTTTTATAACATCGAGCGCCATATTCCCGGCTATAATTCATGCCTCTCCATATATGAAACATCCGGCCTTCAAAGGATACAGCAGTTGTTCTTATCGGAACCGGCGCTTGAACTGGATCACATAGAGTGCGACGCCGATTCCGGCGAATTGTTTGTTCTGGGCTATATGCGGGATGAAACAGGCGTTTTCGACTATGGCTTTGCGGCGGCCTTGGAGCAGGAGCGTTTGACACGCGTTACAAAAATCGCTTTTGATGAGTATTCACACATCCAGGGATACAAACGGCTGGAGCTCATGGGCTTCACACAAAAAGCAAAGCGGTGGTCAATTTTTCATTATTCGGGCTACGACATGGAACAGCTGGGGCATGTGAAACTATCTGACCTGATATGCAAGGAGGAATCCCCATGACAAAAGCAGCCCACGGCAACAAAGCAGCCTTAGTCACCGGCGCCGCGGCGGGCATCGGTTATCTCACGGCGAAAAGGCTCATCGCGGACGGTTACACCGTCTGGTGCGTGGACATGGCCGCCTGCCCGGAGGACCTGGACGGCATCAAGGTCGAGCTGGACCTCAACGACGCCGCGGGCATCGACGCCCTGGCGCAGCGCATGATCAGCGAGACCGGCGGCGTGGACGTCATCGTCAACAACGCGGGCTACGGGCAATACGGGGCCATCGAGACCGTGCCCATGGAGGCCGGGCGGCGGCAGATGGAGGTCAACTTCTTCGCCCCCGTGCGGCTGATCCAGCTGCTGCTCCCGTCTATGCGCGCGCGTAAGGGCGGGCGCATCGTGAACATTTCGAGCGTAGCCGGGAAGGTCTACTCGCCCTTAAGCGGCTGGTACTGCGCCTCGAAGTTCGCCCTGGAGGGCATCACGGACTGCCTGCGCATCGAGCTCAAACCCTTCAACATCGGCGTTTCGCTCATCGAGCCCAGCCCCATCAAGACCGCCTGGTCCGAGGGCGCGAAGGCGAGCCTGCTCGCGGCCAGCGAGGGCACCGCCTACGAGGACTTCGCCCAAAAGGCCTACGGCCTGCTCAAGGGGGCCACCGACGGCGGCGCGGCCTCCGGTCCCGAGGCGGTGGTGAAGGCCATCCTGACTGCCGTCAACGCGAAGAACCCCAAGCCGCGCTACCTGGCGGGCAAAATCGCGCGGCTTTCGGTGATGTCCCACGGCATGATGGGCGACAAGCTGTTCGACGTAGCGATGAATTCGCAATTGAAGTAGGAGTTTATAGTACATGAGAATCGCCATCCTCGTCGCCATGACCATGGAGGCAAAAAAACTTATCGCGCGCATCGAAAACCCGGTGCCTACAAAGGCGGCGGGGAAGAAATTCCTGTGCGGCAGCATCGGCGGGGCCGAGGTCGTCCTGCACATCTGCGGCGCGGGCATGCGCAAGGCGGCGAACGGGGCCAAAGCGCTCATTGAGAAATACCATCCGGATATTCTCCTCAACTACGGCGTATCCGGCGGCTTCGTGCCCGGCATCGCCCTGTGCGACACCGTGATCGCGCGGTCGTCGTATCCGGCCTCCGCAAAAAACGGCACGGCTGAAATGACAGACGAAGCCCTCGCGGACTTCGCCCTGCGAATTTTGCCCCACG
>WQTL01000066.1 GCA_009786275.1 Bacillota bacterium
CGGCCCCGGCGTGACGCTCAGCTCCAGGGCGTCCGCCGCCGCCTGCTCCGCCCGGTCGGCGGCCTGCTCGGCCCGCGCGACGCAGGGCCCGATGACCTCCTGCGCGCCCTGCACCTCCACGCGCAGCGTGCGCCGCAGCCGGTTGAGCCGCGCCATGAGCTTGTCCATATGCCCCAATGCCAGGGCCGAAAGCGCGTCGCCCTCCCCGGCGACGGCGTCCTCGAAGGCGACGGCGAAGGGCGCGGATTTCTCCAGCCGGGTGCACAGGCCGTTTTCCTCGCAGCAGGCCTCCACCTGGGCCCGCAGGTAGCTGCACTGGGTGAGGCTCTCCGGCAGCTCGCAGGTGATCACGCCGTTCTCCAGCTTCGCCAGGCCCGCGAGCTCGCCCGCGTCCGGCTCCGCCTCGTAGATGTTGCCCAGGGGGACGCGCTTGCCCGCCCCCATCACGTCGAAGCACAGGTTGTAGTAGTCGAAGCCCGATTGCAGCCGCGCCGGCAGGCTGATCTCCAGCCGGGCCGCGCGGTGCTCCCCCATGTAGACCTTCTCGGGTGTCACCAGCGCCTGCCCGTCGTCAAGCAATGCAACTTTGATGGCGCGCATCCGCTTGCCTCCCTTCCAGCCCGATTGGCCCTTCGGGCTTGTAGTAGTGCCGCAGCCAGGCGGACAGCTGCAGCAGGTCCGCGCGCTGCTGGCCGTGCAGCTCCATGAGCCGCTCCTGCCGCTGCGCCTCGGCGCTGTCGCCGCCGCTGACGGCAAAGCGCCTGCGCTCCCCGCAGGCCTTGATCATCCGTTCCAGGTTGTCCGCTTCCTTCGCGTATTGCTCTCCCAGGGTTTTCAGGGTCGTCCCGTCCATGATTCCTTTCTCCCTCTCTTTTATTCCTTCGTGCGTTCCAACAAAGTTATGTAGCGCAGCACATAGCGCAGTCCTCCCCTCAGCTTCTCCTCCGCCCGCTTCCTGCAGCGCCCCACCGCCGAATGGTGCAGCCCCAGCTCCCGCGCCAGCTCGCTTTCGCTCTTCCCCTCCAGGAGCACGCAGCGAAGCACATGCTGTTCCCGCCCGCTGAGCTCCCCGCGCCAGACCTCCCGCACCAGCGCGCGCAGCGCCTCCCGGCCGTCCGCCGACTCCTCCTCCAAAGCCTCCTCCCGCCATTGCGCAAAGCTGCGCAGCTCCAGCAGCATGTCCTGGGTATCCAGCGACACCGTCCGGCTCCCCTGCGCGCCCTGCAGCCACGAGCCCAGCCCCACCGCCGCGCGGTTCATAAACAACCCTCCCCGCTTCGCCTCTTCAGTGATTTAACGCTTTATTTAATAGTTCTGCTATTATCTTATCATTCCGGTGGAGGTTTGTCAACAGATTTTTGCAAATTATCCTAAAATTCGGCATAATATTTGCCGAAGCCGGAATGTGAAGTATCTTCACTTGAAATTCACAAGAGTACGGCTCATAATAGGAGGAAAGGAGATGACACCGTATGTCTTTGATTCTCAAGCAACTGCGCAAGCAGATGGGGCTCACCCAGGCGCAGCTGGCCCTTGCGCTGGACGTCCACCAGACCGCCGTGAGCCAGTGGGAGTGCGGCCGCACCTATCCCGACCGGGAAACGATCATCAAGCTGGCCGCGTTTTACCGCGTGAGCGCGGACCTCCTGCTGGGGATCGCGGCGGCTTGATCCCTTTCACTATCCCCGAAAAAAATGCCTGTTCGGCGCACTTTTCTGCGCAATCAAACAGCGGAGACGCTTACACACGTCTCCGCTGTTTTTGTGCCCCAATTCCCCTTCCCGGCATATGATAGGAACAGGCAGGGCAGGCATTTGGACCTGCCCGCCGTGGCAGCGGCGATTCGTATGCGGAAATTCGCGGAAGGCCGCGCGGGGTGACGGTTTCAAGGCCGTCCGGGGATTGCCTTAGCGCGCGGCGCCATCGCGGCGCCTGCCGTCCGCTTGCATATAGAGGTGCGGGCGGCAGACACATTCTGCCGCCGCCCGCGAACCGGCTCTGCCAGGGGGCAACATAGAGGCGCCGCAACCGGCCCCGCGGCGGTGGCGCCGACCTTCGGCCCCGAATCAAAGAAATACGCAAAAGCAATAGCAAATGGAGGAATCCCTATGTTCAATCTCTTCTGCGGCCTGTTTTCCGGCGGCGGCAACAACTGCAACAACCAGTGCGCCGCCAACATCTGCTTCCAGGCCATCGACCCCAACGACTGCCCCATCTGCGGCGCGGTGTACCGCCTGACGTGCCAGTGCAGGAAGTACATCAACGCCATCACCGGCAGAAACGGCTGCGTTACATTCTGCGGGGTCTGCCCCGGCAACTATACGATCACCCAGGTGGCCGCGCCCTTCGGCTACCTGATCGACGGGGCCTCCCACCCCGTGAGCGTCTCGGACCGCTGCTGCGTGAAGATCGACGGCCTGCCCATGCGCTGCTTCCAGTCCGTCAACCAGCGGGACAACACGCCGCCCGAGCAGTCCGACCCGCCCATCCTGGCCGCGCCCGTCACGGTCGACACCCTCACCATCAGCGGCGGGGGCACCCCCGGCTGCAAGATCAAGGCCGTGTTCCCCGGCCCCGAGAACTGCGTGTGCTGCACCTGCGTGCGCCGCGACGGCTCCTGGAGCATCGACGTCCCCGCCGGCGAGAACCTCCTGGAGGACGAGGTCATCCACATCACGCAGTGCTGCCCCTGCATGCTGCCCAGTGAGCCCCTGCCCGTGGAGGTGGGGCCGGGCACGTAAGATACCTGCGATGGACACGAAAAGACAAAACAAACCGGGCGGGCCATGGTAGAGGATGGCCCGCCCGGGG
>WQTL01000067.1 GCA_009786275.1 Bacillota bacterium
GATGCTTTGCAGATAACGTAACCGCCTCATCTTTACCGATGGGCGGTTTGCTTTTTGCGGGGGTTCGATTCTATTTGACGCTTACGCGCATCTTTTTTGACGGGGTGCTGCGTTTGGTCCTTTTCAAGCGCTGAAACCCTTGACACACAAGGGTTTCAGCTACCGAGATCTTTTTTGTTGTCTTCACTTGGAGCGGGTAACGGGAATCGAACCCGTGTAACCAGCTTGGAAGGCTGGAATTCTACCATTGAACTACACCCGCGATTATTGTTGATATACAAGGGATTGCGCGTTTTTAGCGGTGCTGTTTTCCGGCTAAAACCGGGCAAATGGAGTGAATTTGGAGTGAATCGCTTCAAAAACGGCCTAAATTCAGGGGTTCGCCAAGTCCTTTTCTGATATAGTATCATTTTAGTTGACACATTGTCCTCAGCCATGGAAAATAGAAGCTACAGAAAACGAGGAGGACAACGACCATGGCAGAGAGAAAGACAAAAACGTACACGGCGGAGTTCAAGGTGCAGGCGGTGAAGCTGGCACAGGAAATCGGGAATGGGCGCGCGTCAATTGAGTTGGGCGTGCCGCCAAGCACACTGAGCCATTGGACTGGCGAAGCGCGGCGCGGAGAAATCGACCTGGGGCCAGGCAGCCGGACGCCGGAAAGCGGGTTGAGCCCGGCGGCGGAGCTGAGGTCCTGCCGGGAAACGATCAAACAGCAGGAGAAGGAAATCGCCCGTCTGAGGAAGGAGAACGAGTTTTAACGAAGCAAGCCGTTTTTTCGCGCAAAGCCGGAAAACCCACCCCAGAAAGCCTGCGGGCTTCCCGGGAATCCCGGGGTAGAGGCGGAGCAGCGGTTTGCATACGTGCACAAAAAGCTTGATACGTATGGTGATGCGGGAAAACGGCCTGGTCCACAAGAAAAAGCGCAATCCGCTCCGCCTGACGAAGGCGGACAAGGAGGCCCAGGCCGGCGACGACCTGTTGAAGCGCGACTTCAGCGCGGAGGAACCGGACAAGAAGTGGGTGACGGACATCACGCAGCTGCCAACGGCGGACGGAAAGCTATACATATCAGGCATTTTCAACTGCTTCGATAGCCATGCCAACCGCACGACGACTACTACAAATAACGCGAACGCCCGATCGGTTCGAGAAAAATGTGTCAACCTGTATTGACAATATCATTCGGTGGCTTGCAGTGCTGTTGGGAACAGTAGATATTATAGCACGAAAAGAGCCTCATGTCAAGGGCAAGCATGATTCTCGCCCTATACCCTATGAAGGGGCAAGAATTATCTGGACAGGCCTCCTGTGATAGGGTATAATGGGCGCAGAGCCCTGCAACCTGCGGTTGACAGGCGCTTGCCGTTTGGTTGCTTGGCTTATCTCCTGTTCGATGCTACAATAAAAGCCAACAAGAACGAATGGAGGCGCAAAAATGCAATTATTGATTGGCGAAAACATCCGCAGGCTGCGGCGGGAATTGGACGTGACGCAGGAATGCCTGGCGGAGCATTTGGGTGTGAGCACACAGGCGGTTTCCAAATGGGAGCGGGGCGAAGCCTGCCCGGACATCATGCTGCTGCCGGGGTTGGCGGGGTTCTTCGGCGTCAGCCTGGACGACCTGATGGGCATGGACGCCCTGCGGGAAACGGAGGAGATCGAAACGCTGATTGCGCAGGCCAAGCGCAATCTGGAGCTGCTGCAAAGCGGCGAAAGCATTGAACCTTTGCGCGCCGCGCTGCGGCGCTTTCCCAACCATTACGGCTTGATGCACTGGCTGGGGCAGTGCCTTTGCGAGGCGGACAACTTCGATATGCCGCCGCTGCCGCCGGAACAGCAGCCCCGCCGCCGGGAGGCCGTAGCATTGTTCGAGCGCGTGCTGGCCCACTGCATCGACGCGAAACAGCGCGAAAAGACGCAGGCCGCGCTGTTCATCGCCTGCGACGGCTTGGGCGACGCCGAAAAGG
Organism: Bacillota bacterium; assembly: GCA_009786275.1. GTDB lineage: Bacteria > Bacillota > Clostridia > Oscillospirales > Acutalibacteraceae > WRMQ01. The sequence goes on from WQTL01000067.1 coordinate 1,971, forward strand.
CCCGCGCCGCCGCGCGGCTGCTGCCCGCGCTGCACAACAGCCGCGAGGTGCTCTTCGGCCGGACGCTCTATGGGGAGGAACGCGCCGCCGAAATGCGTACCTCCATTGAGACCTTGGCGCATTTTTTGGTGTCGCAGATGAAGGAGCTGGCGGACCCGCAGGACCAATGCAACACAAAGCTTCCCACAGAAGAAAGAATTCTGCTGGTCGAACGGGCCATCGCGATATACGAAATTGTCTTTCCCGAAGAGAAACCAGGCGGCGTACTGGCGCAGCTGGCGATGCAATGGGAGGCCCTTGCGCGCCTGCGTTTGCTGGCAGGCCAACTGGGCGCCGCCTTGGGCGCCCTGGAGCAAATGGCCTCCTTCAGCGAAGCCTTTGACGCGCGCGGGGAATGGCCGCAAAGCCTGCGGGAGGAAAAGGCGCGCGTGCTGCGGGCGCATTGCTATGACCTCCTGCGGGAACAGCCGGAATTTCAGGCGGTGCTGGCAAGGCTGAAGGCTTAGCCGGAATTGCGGCGGGAGTACCTGGCGGTCGTCAGGCAGAAGACCGACGGCATCATATCCCGTCCGCCAGGCCGCGGATGTAGGCGTAATTGATGGCCGCGCTTTCCGCCGGGGGGAGGGCGGTTTCGTCCTGCTCGGCGGTGATCCAGAAATCATCGTCCTTCACGCACAGCTGCCGCGCGAGGGCGTAGACGGCCGGGAAATCCGTAATGCCCGTGCCCAGCTCCGTGAAGGCCCGGGGCGTGCCGCCGTGCTTGAAGTCCTTGAAGTGCAGGGCCGCGATCCTGTCGGCATGGGCCCGGACGAACGCCGCCGGGTCCGCGCCCGCCGCGGCGATCCAGCCG
>WQTL01000068.1 GCA_009786275.1 Bacillota bacterium
GATCTATTGCATCCGCGTGTTGGGCGGCACCGGCAGGAGGTACGCCAATATCGGCGACGTCATCGTGGCCTCCGTCAAAAAGGCGACGCCCGGGGGCGTAGTGAAGAAGGGCGACGTGGTCAAGGCAGTCGTGGTGCGCACGGCCAGCGGCCTGCACCGGCATGACGGCAGCCACATCCGCTTCGACGACAACGCCGCCGTGATCATCAAAGACGACAAGAGCCCCAGGGGCACCCGCATCTTCGGGCCCGTGGCGAGGGAACTGCGTGAAAAAGAATACACGAAGATCCTCAGCCTTGCGCCCGAAGTGCTGTAAGGGGGTACGAACAATGAGTATAGTCAACGAGAAGCATCCGAAGGTCCACGTGCGCACGGGCGACGAGGTGGTGGTCATCAACGGGAAATACCGCGGCAAGCGCGGCGAGGTGCTTGAGGTGGCCCCCAAGGAGGGCAAGGTCATCGTGAAGGGCGTGAATATCGTCACCAAGCACGTCAAGCCCCGCAGGCAGGGCGAGCAGGGCGGCCTGATCAAGGCCGAGAGCGCCCTCTACGCCAGCAAGGTGCAGCTGATCTGCCCGAAGTGCCACCGCCCCACGCGCATCGGCCATGCCTTCAAAGAGGTGAAGGGCCAGAAAGAAAAATTCAGACAGTGCAAGCATGCCGACTGCCGGCATGAATTCAAGTGAGGGAGGGATGGACATGGCAAGGCTGCAAGAGCAATTCAAAAGCGAGCTGGCGCCGAAACTGATGGAGAAATTCCAGTACACCAGCGTCATGCAAATCCCACGCCTGGATAAAGTCGTGATCAACGTGGCCTGCGGCGAGGCCCGCGACAATCCGAAGATGCTCGACGCCATCGTGGCGGACCTGAAGCAGATCACGGGCCAGAAGCCGGTGCTTTGCAAGGCCAAGAAGAGCGTGGCGAACTTCAAACTGCGCGAGGGCATGACCATCGGCGCGAAGGTGACCCTGCGCGGCGCGCGCATGTACGAGTTCGTGGACCGCTTCTTTAACCTGGCGCTGCCCCGCGTGCGCGACTTCCGGGGCATCAGCCCGGACAGCTTCGACGGCCGCGGCAACTACAACCTGGGCGTCAAGGAGCAGCTGATCTTCCCGGAGATCGACTACGACAAGATCGACAAGGTGCGCGGCATGGACGTCACCATCGTCACCACCGCGGTTAACGACGAGGAGGCGCGCGAGCTGCTGAGCTTACTCGGCGCCCCGTTCGCAGGATAAGAAGGAGGGAACAACGCATGGCAAAGACATCCCAGAAGATCCGGCAGGCGCGCCCGGCGAAGTTCTCTTCGCGCCAGCACAACCGCTGCAAGATCTGCGGCCGCCCCCACGCATACCTGCGCAAATACGGCGTGTGCCGCATCTGCTTCCGGGAGCTCGCCCACAAGGGCCAGATACCCGGCGTCCGCAAAGCCAGCTGGTAAGGAGGTAAACGCATGCAAGTCACGGATTCCATCGCCGATATGCTCACCCGCATCCGCAACGCCAACGCGGCGAAGCATGACACGGTGAAGATCCCCGCTTCCAACATGAAGAAGGCCATCGCGCAGATTCTGCTGGAGGAGGGCTATATCAAGAGCTTCCGCGTCCACGAGGACAATAAGCAGGGTGTGATCGAGGTCGTGCTGAAGTACGGCCCGAACAAGAGCAAGGTGATAACAGGCCTTCGGCGTGTTTCCAAGCCCGGCCTGCGCATCTATTCCAGCTGCGAGGAGCTGCCCCGCGTCATGCGCGGCCTGGGCGTGGCGATTTTGTCCACCCCCAAGGGCGTGATGACCGACAGGGCCGCCCGCAAGGCGAACGTCGGCGGCGAAGTGCTGGCGTATATTTGGTAATAAGGAGGTGCTGACCCATGTCCCGAATCGGAAAATTGCCCATCGCGATCCCCGCCGGTGTGGACGTCACCATTGACGGCAGCACCGTGACGGTCAAGGGCCCCAAGGGCACGCTGACCCGTCAATTCCATCCGAATATCGCGATCGAGAAAAACGAAAACACCCTGAGCGTCACCCGCCCCGACGACGCGCAGCAGAACCGCGCGCTCCACGGCCTGACCCGCAGCCTGCTGGCCAACATGGTCACCGGCGCGAACGACGGCTTCCGGAAGGACCTGGAGGTCAACGGCGTGGGCTACCGCGCGCAGAAGCAGGGGAACCAATTGATTTTGAACGTCGGCTATTCCCACCAGGTGGTTATGGATGTGCCGGAGGGCCTCACCGTGGAGGTCCCCGCGCCCAGCAAGATCGCCATTTTGGGATCCGACAAACAAAAGGTAGGTCAGTTTGCCGCAGAGGTGCGCGAGAAGCGCCCCCCCGAGCCCTACAAGGGCAAGGGCATCAAATACGCCGCAGAGGTCATCCGCCGCAAGGAAGGCAAGAGCGGGAAAGGCAAGTAAGGAGGGAAATAGGCTATGGTCACCAGGAAAGACAGCAACAAGGAACGCCTCAAGCGCCATAAGCGCGTGCGCGGCAAAATCTCGGGCACCGCGGCCCGTCCCCGCCTGTGCGTATTCCGTTCGTTGCAGCATATCTACGCGCAGCTGATCGACGACGCGAAGGGCGTCACGCTGGCGGCGGCCTCCACGGTGGAGAAGGAATTCGGCGGCTACGGCGGCAACATCGAGGCCGCGAAGAAGGTCGGCGGGTTGATCGCCGCCCGGGCCAGGGAGCTCGGCGTGGAAAACGTCGTGTTCGACCGCGGGGGCAACATCTACCACGGGCGCGTTCAGGCGCTGGCGGAAGCCGCGCGTGAAGGCGGACTGCAATTCTAGAAGAGGAGGAACCCAAATGGCAAGATTTGACGCGGCA
>WQTL01000069.1 GCA_009786275.1 Bacillota bacterium
GTCGCGCACAAGCTGTTTTCTTTCCACGTTTTCCCTCTCGAAAAAAAGTTTTTCAAAAAGTTCCGAAATACCCCCTCTTTTTCTCCCTATTAGCGAGGGCGTAATTTGTGCTGCTGGATTGCAGATTACATCCCCGCTTGGTTACAGGCGGGGGAACCATTTCATTTTACCACAAACAGAAGGAGGGGTCAAGCACATGTTCAGCACAGCAGCACCAGCAGCAAACCAAGCAGCGCAAACCGCCCTCGAAGCCGGGGTGTTCATCAAACGGGTCGGCTACACTACTTACCACGTCGGCGTTCACTTCAGCGGGACAAGCACAGAAACGGCACGGGACAAAATTTTACGGCTTGTGAAAAACGAGGCGGCGGCGAGAAAGGAGGCGGGGCCATGAGAAAAATTGTAAAAAGCGCAAGCCGGGCATTGCAAAAATGCTCGGCTTATGCTATAATGGCTTTGCTACGGGGAACCCGGCTGCCTGAAAGGAGAAATCCATGAACAGGCAGCAAAAGGTCACAGCGTTGTACGAGCGCCTGAGCCGTGACGACGAACAGCAGGGCGAGAGCAACTCCATCACCAATCAGAAGAAAATACTCGAGGACTTTGCGGAGAGAAATGGCTTCGCGAACCTTCGGCATTTTTCGGATGATGGTGTCAGCGGTACGACCTTCGAGCGCAGGGGCTTCAAGGAGATGATTGCGGAAGTCGAGGCCGGGAATATCGGCACGGTGATTGTCAAAGACATGAGCCGTTTAGGGCGCGATTATCTGCAAGTCGGGTACTATACCGAGGTGTTCTTCCGTCAAAAGGGTGTCCGCTTTATCGCCGTCAGCAACAACATCGACAGCGCCAACGGCGAGAGCGGCGAGTTTGCGCCATTCTTGAACATTATGGCGGAGTGGTATGCCCGCGATGCCAGCCGCAAACAAAAAGCAACATATCAATCGAAAAGCAACAACGGGAAACGCACCACCAACGGCTGCATTTTCGGTTATCTCAAAGACCCGCAGGATAAAACAAAGTGGATCGTAGACCCGGAAGCCGCCGCCATCGTCCAGCGCATTTTCGCCATGAGCGCGGAGGGCAAAGGCCCGTTTCAAATCGCCAGCGCTTTGGAAGCGGACAGAGTTGAAGCCCCCGGTGTTTATCTTGCTAGGCGGGGCGTAGGGACACGAAAGAGCGTAGCCGTTAAATACCCTTACCGATGGGCATCCAGCACGGTGGCGCACATGCTTGAAAAGCCGGAGTATATGGGGCATACGGTGAATTTCCGCGCCACGAAGGAATCCTATAAGGATAAGCGGATGACGAAAAACCCACGTGAGGATTGGGTGATTTTAGAGAACACCCACGAGGCCATCATAGACCCCGGCATATGGCAGACTGCACAGCGCTGCCGAACGGTGAAACGGCGCACGGACTATTCCGGTCAATCCAACCCGCTGACCGGGCTTTTATATTGTTCCGACTGCGGCAAGCGGCTCTACAACCACAGGCACGGCCCGATTGAAAAAATCAGCAAGGCCACAGGGAACATCATCCACGAAGTCGCGCGCAGCGATTACCTTTGCGCAACGTACAGCGCCCGGCACGATGAATGCACGGTTCATTATATCAGTTCCACCACGGCGAACAATTTGATACTGGAAGCCATACGCAGGACCACCAGCTACGCCCGCGACAACGAGGCCGAGTTTATGCGAACGCTCCGGGAGGCTTCGGCGGTCAGACAGGCGGACGAGGCGAAAACGCACAGACGGCAGATTGCCAAAAACGAAAAGCGGATCGCGGAGCTGGATTTGCTTTTCCGCAAGACCTACGAGGACTACGCCGCCGGGCGGCTCACCGAAAAACGCTTCGAGCTTCTTTCCTGCGGGTACGAAACCGAGCAGGCCGAGTTGGAAGCACAGACCGCCGGTATAAAATCAGAACTTGCTCAGTTTGAGGCTGACATTTTCCGTGTGGACAAGTTTATGGAACTGGTAAAACGCTACTCTGATTTATCGGAACTGACCCCTGCCATGCTCCACGAGTTCGTGGAGAAGGTTATCGTGTTCAACGCCGAGAAAAAGAACGGCATTCGGGAACAGCGGGTAGAGATTTATCTCAACTATATCGGGTGCTTTGATGTGCCTGATAGTTATGTGGAGGGCGTGGTGGAAGAACCAGTTCTGCCGCTGCCCCCTACAGACGAACAGCGCGCCAAATGGCGGGAGTACAAACGTAGGGAACGCGAGAAGAAACTCACCTTGACGGCACAAGAACAAGCAGCAGCATAACATATCTATTTTGCATTTGCACAAGGCGGCTCCGGGAAACCGGGGCTGCTTTTTCGTGCGCCAAAATCGAAAGGAGATTTTTTATCATGGCTAGAACCACAGTTGAAAAAATCGAGGGAATCCAGGCCCAAATCCAACAGCTCGAAAATGAGCGGAAGCGGCTCATGCAGCGGCAAAAGGAGCAGGAGCGCAGAGACAGGACGAAGCGGCTGATTGAGCGCGGGGCGATTCTGGAAAGTCTGGTCCCCGGCGCAGCGGCGTTCAGCAACGAGCAAATCAAGGCGTTCCTCGAAAAGACCGTTGGGAGCGATTCTGCCCGCAAGATTCTCGCGGGCATGGGCCCGCAGGGCGACGTTCTGGACGCGTCCCAGCCGTCGGGCCCGCCGCCGCAAAGCGGCGCAAAGGCCCGCGGCAAATCCGCGTCCACGGAGCAAGGGGCGGGCTAACGCGCCCTTCCCTTGCTCCTGCAAGGGCGCACTTATACACCGCTTCGCGGTGTCGTGCGCTCCTGCGGAGGGCTTTCGTGCCTGTCGGCACGAAATTGGGGAGCTACGCGCTCCC
>WQTL01000070.1 GCA_009786275.1 Bacillota bacterium
AAGCTGAGACGCGCTTTTCCCTCCAGGCGGAACCCCGCGATATCGGCGGGCGAAGCGAGCGGGTTTTGGTAAATCAGCTTTTTCATGATTGCGGTCCATCCTTTTTCTGTATATACGCGGAGATATCGGCGAACACGGCCACGGTTTTTTCATCGCTGACCGGGCGGTTGAAATACACCCGTCTCCCATCGGCCGAAAACGTGGGGTTGGAATGGACTTTGTGTTCCCACGCGGTTTTATCGAAGCGGTGCGCGTCCAGCTCCGCCAGGGGTTCGAGGACCCCCTTTTGATATAGGTTGATCCGGATGGCCTCGCCGAGAAACATGGTGTCCGCGGTAAAATACCGCCTGTCCGGCGAGCCATCCATGTGGTTGCCGATGCCGCCGAGGGCTTCGATGATTTCGCCGGTGACGGCATAGCGGTTCATCCGGCTGGCCTCCATGAAAAAGCGTTCGCCGTCGTGGGGCTGGTCCATGGCCATATAGCTGTTATCGTCGTACCACAACTGATGGACGGGTTTGTTCGGGATAAAGAAGAATTCGCCGGTTTTCAGGTCGCGGCAGCCCAGGACATCCCCGATGCGCATCATAATTTTATCCGCCGAGGGGTTGAGCTGCAGATGGCTGAAGGTCCGCGTGCGCAAGCCGGGCTCGTTGGGGAACCCGGCCCGCACCATGGCTCCGGCCAGGCTTGCCGTATCAAACAGCTTTTCGGTTTCGCCCGTATAGCAGTCAAACCAATAGACGGCCGCGCCCGCGCCGCCCAGGCAAAAGGGGAATTTTCCCCTCCTTGCCCGGTGGCCCGCACGGCCGGCTATTTTTTGCTCGACGTCGCCGGTGCGCAGGTTCAAAACGCAGATTGAACTGACGCCGCCGGCACCGTCGACGAAAACGATCCTGTCGTTATCGACAAACGTGGCCTGCACGCTGTTGTGATTGCCCGACCGGGCGTCATAAAGCTTTCTATGGCCGGTCAAATCCGTTGCGCAAACCCAAACTCCGGTCGCGTCGTTTTCCAGGCTGTATTTTCTCGTATAGACCAGCAGGCGGCCGTCGGGGCTTTCCGGGCAGCCGCCGAACCGTCCGATCAGGGTCGAATACCCGCCCGGCGATATCATCGTGAGGTTTTTGTCCATATCATGTCCCCTCACCTATTCTATCACAGGGCCCCGGGGAAATCAAACCTTTTTTCGCGCGATGCCCGCCAACGCAGGGGTTGGATATCACGGCTTCAGGCAAATCAGCACCCGGTTCGCGCCGCGCCGTTGGAGTACGCGGCAGCCGTGCGCGCAGGCGGTGGCTATCCCCCGGGCGCCGGGCCGGCAATATCCGTTCGGCCGGCAGCTCCCGTCGTCCAGGACCAGCAGCTTGCCCAGCATCCCGACGGCCGCCCATTCGGGGCGCTGCGCGCGCGGCAGATAGGGCAGGCTTGCGTCATACGCGGGGTTGAGCACGGGCTGCTGCTGCCCTTCCGCCCATTCGTAAATCAGGGCCCCCCATTCGTCCCGCAGATACATGCCCTGCCAGCCGCAGCCCTGCGCGTCCCCGACGACGGACGGCCCGGAGGAAACGACACCCAGGATATAGTCGTCCCGGTCTGTGGCTATGCGTATATATTCGCCCTCCAGGGTAACGAAATACCCGCGGCGGTCCTCCCCCGCGGCGTTGCCGTCGAGCCACTCGAACATCTCGGCGTAGTCCGCGCCCCCGGTATAGACGCCGGAAGCGTTGTAGGTGTCGCCGTTGAACAGCACGCGCAGCGCGTTGCCCCTGGCGGCGGCCCCTGTGCCGTTGCCGATGATAAAGGCGTCGTCAACCGCCAGGCCGTTGTTGGCCGGGCTGGAGGCCACATTGTACTTGCCGGCGACGCTCTGGTAGCTGTTTTGCGCGATGGTATAGTAGCCGCCCGCATTGGAAAAGTTGCCGATCGCCTGCGTATTGGAGCCCTGCGCGTGGGCCGAATCGCCGCTGGCCGTGGTATTCGTGCCCTCCGAATGCGAGGCCGCGCCGATGGAGATGGTGGTGATGCCCTCCGCGTGGGAGGCCGTGCCGTCGGAATGGGTGCTGAGGCCCTCGGCATGGGAATAGACGTTGCTGGCCTCGCTGCTGTTGCCCTCCGCATGGGAGCCCGCGCCGGAGGCCTGTGTGCTCTGTCCTTCCGCGTGGGACCCCGCGGCGGACGCGGTGGTATTCTGCCCCTCCGCATGGGCATTGTTCGCGGTAGCCCTCGTGCCGTTGCCTTCGGCGTGCGCGGCGACCCCCTGGGCGGTGGTGTTCAGCCCCTCTGCGAACGCCGCTTCCCTGTTGGCGTAGGCATTTTCCCCCATCGCGACGGCGCAGAAGGCGGTCGCCCGGGAATCGGAGCCCTGCGCGAAGGAGTCCTCCCCGCTGGCCGTCGTGTTCGTGCCGAGCGCGACGGCGTCCGTGCCCATCGTGTATCCGGTGGCCGTATGAATCCCCCGCAGCGAACCGTCTGCGTTGCCGTCCACGAGGTTCAACAGCTCGGCGGTGCCGGCAGGGCCCTGCGGACCGGTCGCGCCTGGAGGGCCTTCCGGTCCCTCAGTACCCTGAATCCCTTGGATACCTTGCGGCCCCTGCGGTCCCGTCGCGCCGGGAGGGCCTTCCGGCCCCTCAATGCCCTGAATCCCTTGGATACCTTGCGGGCCTTGCGGGCCGGTTGCGCCGGCGGGGCCCTCAGGGCCGGTCGGGCCCGTCACGCCTTCTCCTTCGCCGGCGGGGCCTGTCGGACCGATTGGCCCCGTGGGGCCGGTCGCGCCGGGCTCGCCCGGTTCGCCTTGTATGCCCTGTATGCCCTGCAAGCCCTGTATTCCTTGCAATCCC
>WQTL01000071.1 GCA_009786275.1 Bacillota bacterium
GCCCGCCACGTAGTCGGCCCGCAGGCCCTCGCCCTCCTGGGCCGCCAGGGCCCGGCCGCAGCGGTAGCGGGTCTCCTCCACGTTCGCGCCCTCGTAGTCGGAGGTGGGGTAGCCGTAGTACACCCACAGGAAGGCGCACATGCGCATCTCCTTGCCCGGGGCCGCCACGGGGGTGATCTTGTCCGCCGTGACGAACACCACCTCCCCCGGCCCGAGCTCGTAGCAGGATTGGTAGCCCAGGTTGATATACGCGAAGGACTCGAAGCTCACGCAGTGGCCGTCCTCTTTTTTGCCGATGGAAAGCGGCGTGCGCCCCAGCCGGTCCCGGGCGGCATAGATCCCGCCCTCCGCGCACACGAGCATGGTTACGGAGCCCTCCACCACGCTCTGGGCGTAGGTGATCCCCTCCGCGATATTCCCGCGCCGGCAGATCAGGGAGGCCACCAGCTCCGTCTCGTTGATGCGCCCGCCGCTGAGCTCCGAGAAGTACGCGTTGTCGCCGGAGACCAGCTGCCGCGCGAGCGCCTCCTTGTTGTTGATGCGCCCCACCGTCACCACGGCGAAGGTGCCGATGCGGGAGTGCAGGATAATGGGCTGGGGGTCGCTGTCGCTGATGCAGCCGATGCCGGCCTTTCCCGCCATCTCCGGCAGGTCGCCCTCGAACTTCGAGCGGAAGGGCGAATTCTCGATGTTGTGTATCGCGCGGGTGAAATGCCGCCCGTCGGACACGGCCATGCCGCCGCGCCGCGTGCCCAGGTGGGAGTGGTAGTCCGTGCCGAAAAACAGGTCCTTCACGCACTCGTTTTCCGAGCACACCCCGAATACGCCGCCCATCGCCCGGCCTCCCATCCGCAAAAATAGCGCTCACCGCATGATACGCCGCACACGCCTAGGACCGATCTATCAAAAACCGATTCGGGCTGTCTCGAAGTATCATCTGATGAGCGCCTCACTTATTATACCCCGCGCGCCCCCCGTTTGTCAATGAATTTTTGCGGCGCTGCGCACGATTGACACAAGCGCATAGATTCTCCGGGAAAAAGGGCGGTGCATTTGTTGGCTCTTACAATTATTTTTCTTTACCTCTCTGCCGCAAGACCCGGCAGGCAGAGCGTGTAAATACAGCCAAATCGCATTTTTTGCCGCGGAAAACGAAATTTGCCTGAAAATATCTTCAAAACCCCTTGCATTTTCGCAAACAATGGGCTACAATAGCTTATCGCATAATATTTATTATCGGAGGGGATTACTTATGGCACGACCCAAAGTGGACCGGTCAACCGCGCGCGTGGAGGCTGCGGAATCCACCGTGCGCTACATGATGGACGGCGTGCGCCACGTGTGCGAAACCTTCAAAAAGCGCCTGCCCGGCTCGCAGCCGGAGCGGGATGCCCAGGCGTTCTTCAAGCAGGAGCTGGAGGGCTACGCGGACGAGACCATCATGGAGGACTTCGCCGTGCACCCGCACGCCTTTATGGGCTTCATCCCCATCGCGGCGCTGTGTATGCTCGCGGCGGTGGGCATCTACTTCTTCGGCGGCGCGAGCGTCGCCCTGGCGGCGGTTGGGGCCGCCCTGGCGGTATTCGCCGCCCTGATGTTCCTGTTCGAGTTCCTGTTCTACCGCCAGATGGTCGACTTCCTGTTCCCCAAGCGGGTGTCCCGCAACGTCTACGCCGTGCGCAAGCCGTCGGGGGAAATCAAGCGCCGCATCATCTTCGGCGGGCACACCGACGCCGCCTGGGAGTGGACCTACTCCTGGCTGGGGGAGAAAACCGGCCTCGCCATCGCCATCTTCGGCGCGGTGTACGGCCTGGTCGTCAGTTTGGCGGCGAGCATCTGCAACGCGGTGTACGTCATAGCGGCCCGGGTGATGGAGGGCGGCCTCGCCTCCAAGTGGCAGGGCGGCTGGCTGGTGTGGAGCATCCTGCTGCTGGCGGCGGTGCCCTTCGCCTTCGCCATCATGAAGTTCATCAATTATAAGGTGGTGGTGGACGGCGCCAACGACAACCTTTCCGCCAACTACATCGCCATGGCCGTGCTCAAGGAGATGGCCGAAAGCGGCCTGCGCTTCGAGAATACCGAGGTGGCCTGCCTGATCACCGGCTCGGAGGAGGCGGGGCTGCGCGGCGCGTGGGCCTTCGCCAAGGCCCACCACGACATGCTCAGCGGCCCGGAGGTCGAGACCGTGTGCATTTCCCTGGACACCATGCGCGAAATCGAGGAGATGCGCATCTGCCAGTTCGGCTGCACGGGCACGGTGAAGAACGACCTGGCCGTGGGCGACCTGCTGCGCGACGCGGGGCGCGCCTGCGGCGTGGAGCTCCCCGGCACCGAGCTCTACCCCGGGGCCCTGGACTCCGAGGCCTTTTCGATCCTGGGGCTGCGCGCCACCGGCTTTTCCGCCGTGAGCCACGACGCCAAGCGCTACTACCACACCCGCATGGATACCCCCGACAACATGGACCCCGACTGCCTCGCGCTCTCGCTGAACATCTGCAAGGAGGCGGCGCGCCTGTTCGACAAAGAGGGGATGAAGGGGTATGACGAGAAGCGGAAGAAGAAGTGAATAAACGCTCCCCCCGACGCTGCGCGCCCCCCCCTCGCATGCGGGGGACCGTTAAAAACAGCAAAATTGATTCCGTAGATTTTTTTGCTTGAAATTTACGGGAATATGCTGTATACTCAAATAAAGTGTAGTTTCATATGTGGGGGGATTACTGTGACAGAGGAAGAGAAACCCGTTCAAGTCGAGCTTGTAGAAACATCCAAAGAGAAACACAAGAAAACCATGTAATCACACACCCCCCGGCCTTCGGCCCCCCCTTTCTGTAGAGGGGGGTGGTCCGCAGGGCCGGGGGGTGTT
>WQTL01000072.1 GCA_009786275.1 Bacillota bacterium
TGCCGCCGAAGCTGCTCCTACCGCACTCCATGCCGTCCACGTAGATGATATACTCGTCCTCGTTCCACTCCAGGCCGTAGGTGTGGAACTCGTCGTAGGGGTTGCCGGGCACGCTGGTCCGGCAGATGTTCTTTTTCTTGTGTCCGTCGCCGTAGCCGTCATAATGTATGTTGGAGGTCACGCAGTCCCCATACAGCGGCACCCACCGCAGCCAGTAGTTGGGCGACTCAAACACGTCGATCTCCGTGCCGTCGCGCCCGCTGCCGTCCACGGTGGCCACGCCCTCGCTCATCAGCCAGAAGGCCGCCCAGTGGCCGGCGCCCCGCGGCAGCTTGCAGCGCACCTCAAAGTAGCCGTAGGCCTGCTCGAACAGCCCGTCGGTGTCGATGGCGCTGCTGTAGTAGCCCGGCGGCCCGCCGTCTATGCCCTCCGGCATATAGTCGGTGTTGATATAAAGGCAGCCGTCCTTCACCTCGATCATATCCATGTTCCAGTAGCCGCCCCGGCGCACGCTCGTGCCCCAGAAGCCGTGGCAGCTCCTCCATTTGGCCGGGTCCAGGGACGCCCCGTCGAATTCGTCGGCCCAAGTGGGGGTCTCGTCGAATTTGCTCCAGTCCAGCGCCGGGCCCCTCGGCGGGGTCGGCAGGCCGATCAGGGCAAAGAGCATATATACCGGAGTCAATATAAGGGCAAAGAATTTTTTTATCGCAGACAGCATTGTATTACCTCCATCCAATCTGTACGGGGCTGCTGGCATGCCGCCCGCGCATCAGATACTACCATCCGTACATCTCCGGCCCCCAAGTCTTCTTCACGTGGGTCTGCTCGGCGTAAATCAGCGTGTTGTCCTCCAAATCTTCACGCAGCACCACCCCGGCCCCCACGATGCTGTACACCCCGGTCTTCACGCCGGGCATGAGGATCGCGTTGACCCCCGTGCGGCAGTAATCACCCACGAAACAGGCGTCGCCCGCCTCATGTTCGGCCTCCAGGCGGCCTTTGATGCGGTGCCGTGTCACCCCGTCGTCGAAGCGCAGCGAGCCGCACACCGTCGCCGCGCCGAAGTCCACGTTGTCGCCCACGATGCCGCTGATCTCCATGTAGTGATAGAGATACACCTTGTCCCAGAGGATGCCGCCCAGCTCCGCCCCGTGGCCGATATAGCACCGGTTCCCCACGCTGGCGTCGTCCAGGTAGCACCCGTTCTCTATCGTCGTGTCGTCGCCCACCACACAGTTGCCCCGTATGATCGCGCCGTTGCGTATCCTGCTGTTCCTCCCCACGATCACCCGGCCCTCGATGAGCGCGCCCCGGCCGATGCTGCTCCCCTCGCCCAGCCGCACAAAGCCGTCGACCACCGCGCTGGGGTGGATGCCCGCCCCCTCGGCCAGCACATTCTCCGTCAGGGCGCCGCACCAGCGCTTCTTGCAGGCGTATTCGGCCTCCAGGATATGCCACGGCTTGTCGATATCCACCGTGTGATCTTGGGTGACAATCGCGGCGATCTCCCCGCCGTCCTTGAGATAATCGTTCAGGCTCATCTCGATGAAACCCTCCAACGGCGGCATCATCCCCACTTGCGTGACGGTAAACCGCCCTGCGTTTGCCTCCAGCAGCCCGAAGTGCTCCTGCTTAAACGCGAACCCCGCGCACCAATGCCCGTCGCTGCCGCCCCGTGGGTGGCCCACGAAGCCCGTGGCCTTGTCTCCGTGTACGTTGCAGGTGATGCAGTCGTTGCTGCGCCCGTGCAGCGGGGAGGCCAGCACGGCGGGCAGGCCCGGCGCTTCAACCAGCGCCCGCAGGTCACTCTCCGTCACCAGCGTATCCCCGAACAGCGCGACAAAATCCCCCGCAATGTACTCTTTGGCAACGCACAGCGAGAACACCGGCCCCCTGGGGTTCTTGTCCTCGATGACGTGTATGCCCTCGTCGTTGCGGAAGTGGTTTCTCGCCCCCGCTGCGTGCGCACCCCCCACGATAATAATATCCCCCACGCCGATATTCTTCAGCGCGTCCACCAAATGCCTGAGCACCGGTTTGTTGCAAATCGGCACCATGCCCTTGCTGCGTATCTGCGCGTAGGGCCACAGCTTCGTGCCCTTCCCCGCGTCAAGGATGACGGCTGATGTGATCATATAAAACCTTCCTTTCGCTATGTAGGGCTATAAATATCTATGTCGTTTACGCCTAATCCCCAATTCCCCTCTGTGGAGGGGTGACGCCGCAGCGTCGGGGTGGTTGTGCGGAGCACCGCACCATCACCCCACCTCCAGCACCTTCTCCACAAACGCCCGGAACCCGAACTCCGTGAGCACCGCGGCGTTCTCGTTATACGCCTCCATCTTGCTTTCAAGCGCCTCCCGTACGGGCCGCCCCTCCAGCAGATCAATCGACAGGCCGAACACCTCGCAGCACAGAATATATTTCTTCACCCACTTGCGCAGCTCGAGAATCATCGGGTGCCCGCTCCCGGCCAAAAACGCGCGGCAATCCTCCATTTTGGCATAAAAGGCCTTGAGTGTGCCCAGCGCCTTCGGCAAATCCCCCAGCCGCCAGTGTGTGGCCGCCTCCTCGAGGGCCTCCATCATCCGCGGGCCGTTCTGCGCCTTCAGGCACGAGGTCATGCACTGCTCGGCGAAGGGGACCATGCGCAGCGCGTCCCTGCCGAACAGGGCGCTGAGCGCCTCCATCCACGCCCATTCGGGATTGTACTGTCCGGGGTCGCGCAGGTAATCCGCGCAGGTGAGCAGCGGCAGCTTGCTACACTCGAAGTACTCCATTGCGTTGAACAGGATCCCCCGGCAATGCTTATAGAGACCCGCCTCCCGCCCCTCCAGCGGGCCCAGGTGCATCTCGTGGAACATCTCCGCGTCGTTCACCGGG
>WQTL01000073.1 GCA_009786275.1 Bacillota bacterium
CGGGATGATCAATCACACACCCGGTTCCTCCTCATACGCCAGCACATCCCCCGGCTGGCATTGCAGCTCCCGGCAGATGGCCTCCAGGGTGGCGAAGCGCATCGCCCGGGCCTTGCCGGTCTTGAGGATGGAGAGGTTCGCGGGGGTGATGCCGATGCGCTGCGCCAGCTCGCCGGAGGAAAGCTTGCGCTTGGCCAGTACGACGTCCAGGTTGATGATGATCATATCGTCAGCTCCTGTTCTTCCCGCATGATGGTGGCCTGCTCCATAACGTTCTTCACCACGCGCAGGATGACGGCGAGGAAGCCGGAGGCCGCGATTATGACGGCGCAGGGAAAATAGAAGCATGTCGCATAGATCGCCGCCAGGGCCGTGAACACGAAGCACCACGAGATCCGCCGCAGGAGCTTCACGTTTTTCCGGGTGAATACCTCTCCCTTGCGGATATTGTGCAGCAGCATAAGCAGCGAGACGATCGCCGCCCAGCCCGCCGGGCAGCAGGCATAGAAGACAAAGAGCAAAAGGCTCGCCGGGTGAAGACCGATGTCGTAGATTTCGTAGTAGCTGTCGCGCCACCGGTTCATCAGGCCCGGCACGCAGACCATCAGTGCCAGCAGCGCCGCCCCGGCGAGGTACGTAACAACCAGCGAGAGCGTGACGGAATGTTTGGGTTTCCAGTACTTTTTCAAGGGTTTGCCTCCTCTTATCGTTTCTCGATAAAAGTATAGCATATGAATTATCGTTTGTCAATAATTTTTTATCGTTTTTCAAAATTATTTTTTTCTTGACAAGGCGCCTGCCGATGCGTTATAATTTAAATCTATTTTTTGGAAAGCAGGGGGATGACCAAATGGAACAGCGGGATATGCGCGCATACGTGGAACAGGAGATCGCGCGGATCAAGGAGCAAATCGGCGGCAGCAAAGCGGTGTGCGGGCTTTCCGGCGGGGTGGATTCCACGGTTTCGGCCGTGATGGTGCACCGCGCGGTGGGCAAACAGCTCACTTGCATCTTCGTGGACCACGGCCTGATGCGCAAAAACGAGCCCGACGAGGTGGAGCGTGTCTGCCGCGGCCAATTCGACATGAACTTCGTGCGCGTGGACGCCCGGGACGAATTCCTGGACAAGCTGGCGGGCGTGGCCGACCCCGAGCGCAAGCGCAAAATCATCGGCGAGACCTTCATCCGCGTGTTCGAGCGCGAGAGCCGCAAGCTGGGCCAGGTGGATTTCCTGGTGCAGGGCACGATCTACCCCGACATCATCGAGAGCGGCGGGGACGGCGCGGGCCAGGTGAAGAGCCACCACAACGTGGGCGGCCTGCCCGTGGACATCGGCTTCAAAGGCATCGTGGAACCCGTGCGCATGCTCTACAAGGAAGAAGTACGGCGCGCGGGGCTGGTGCTGGGCATCGGCGAGGAGCTCGTGCGGCGGCAGCCCTTCCCCGGGCCGGGGCTGGGCGTGCGCATCCTGGGGGCCATCACCCGCGAGCGCGCGGATATGCTGCGGGAGGCCGACGCCATCTTCCGCGAGGAGATTATCGCCGCGGGGCTGCACGGGCAGCTGGGGCAATATTTCGCCATCCTCACCGACCTGCGTTCCACCGGCGTGACGGACGGCAGCCGCACCTGGGACGCCGCCGTGGTTTTACGCGCGGTGGAAACGAAAGATTACGTGACCGCGCAATTCGCGCAGCTGCCCTATGAGCTGCTGGGGCATGCGGCCGGGCGGATTGTCAGCGAGGTCCCGGGGGTGAGCCGGGTGGTGTACGATATCACGAACAAGCCGCCGGGAACGATCGAGTGGGAATAATTTTTCTTGACATTCCTTTCCTTTTGTGCTATTCTGTTTCGCCTATGGATTTGAGGAAGCCATTTAGCGGGCTATCCCCCTGAAAGGGTGTTTTCATGGAGTTCCTGACCGCGAAAAAGGGCGAGGGTTACCAAAAGGAGCAGGTGGACGCATATATACGGGAGCTGCGGCAGACCTACCAGCAGATGTACGAGGCCTGCCAGATGGCGCAGCGGCAGTATGAGGCCCTCGAACAGCGCTGCGGCGAGCTGCAGCGGAGCTGCCAAAGCCTGGAGGCCGAGCTGCTGGCACAAAGGCAGCCGGTGAACCCGCAGGCGGGCATGCCCTACCCGGGGTATCCGCCCTACGCCATGCCGGGCGCGCCCTACGGGATGCCGATGCCGGGCCCCGCGCCCGGGATGCCGATGCCCGTCGCCATGCCCGGGACGCCGGGCGCCATCCCCGGCGGCTGCTATTGACCGCGACGCGAGAAAGCAAGGTACCAGATGGAATTCCGAAGCCTGGAGGAATTTGACAGGGCGTTTTTTGCCCGCTACGGCGCGGTAGCCGATGGCGGCAGCCCCGTAGGCGGCGCCTGCAGCCCCGCAGGCGGCGACCCCTTTTTACGGGAAGCCGCGCCCGCTCCCTCCCCTGCGGCGCTGCCAGAACAAAAGAAAAAGATAAAAGCAGGCCCCGCGGAGGTCCTGTGCGACGTGCTCCGCCACAGCATCACCGTCCTGCTGGTTGCGGCCGTGATTGCGCTCGCCGCGCCGCAGCTGTTCGGCGTGCGGCTGCTCAACGTGGAGACCGACAGCCTCTGGCCGGACTACACCCGCAACACCCTGGTGTGGGCGGTGCCCGCCGCCTTCGAGAAAATCGCCGCGGGCGACGACGTGGCCTGGCAGCCGGCCGCCGGCCCGGCCGTCATCCACAGGGTCATCGAGACCGACGGGGAAAACAACGCGCTGAGCGTGAAGGGCAACGATATCGAGATCGGGGAGCGCATCGCGTACAGCCAGGTGCTGGGCGTCGTGCGGTTCCATGTCCACAGGCTCGGGCCCGTGCCGGAGCGGATCAGCGGCATGCGGGGTATCTA
>WQTL01000074.1 GCA_009786275.1 Bacillota bacterium
CTACCTGACGGGCACATGCGAGTCCGCGCAGGATAGCTATGCCGCGATGGTACAGTATTTCTATCCGGATTTTGTGATGGACGATGACCCGGGTCCGGCGCAAGGCCCGGTACTCAGGATGTAGCGGCACAGCATAAACTGAATATGCTCCTGTTGAGGCCCGGTTGAAAAACCGGGCCTCTTTTCGCTATCCCAACAAAGGAGGAATCATTTTGAACCAGCAATATCTCTACCCCCAGAACCTGAAATCCGAGGTGAGCATGTGGCTGTGGAGCATGCGAGATTTTTCGGTTGTCGCCATCTGCGCGCTGGTCTCCGCGCTGGTGTTCGCGACCACGAAATCCGCCATCCCCCTGGCCGTGGCGGGCGTCTACGGCTTCCTGACCATCCGCATTGAGGACCTGTGCGTACTCGATTTCCTCAGCTGGGCCACCCGGTATTTCATAACCACGCAGCAAGAATTTAGATGGAGGCTTAAACATGCAGAAAAGAAAGAATAGGAACAGCGTGCAGGACCTCATCGGCATCAAAGGCTTCAGCAGTTATGGCCTGCAGACGGAGCAAGGCGAGCTCATATTTTTTTCCATCCGGCCGCAGAACATCTCCGTGCTGTCCTACGAAACTGTGGCGCAGAAGGTACGGCAGCTCCAGCAGCTCCTCAGCGCCGTCCCCGAGCTAGAATTCCTTTGCACGGACTCCTGCGAATCGTTCGAGGAAAACCAGCGACACATCAAGTTTCTGCTGGAACAGGAGCCAAACCACGCCGTGCGCGCCGTGCTGGAACAGGACATTGCCCACTTGGACGGCATTCAAATTGAGATGGCCACCGCCCGGCAATTCCTGTTTTTGCTTCGCGTAAAAAGCGAAAAGCAGGTTCAGGTCTTCAATCAGGCCAACCGGGTGGAAAAGGCCATCACCGAGCAGGGCTTTGAAGTGCGCCGCCTTGACAAGGCCGGGTTGAAGCGGCTCCTTCGGCTGTACTTTACGGGTATAGCGCCGGAGCGTCCGGCCCCCAGCGGCGAGGTGATCGACCTGGAAGCCTGCGAAGAATACTACTCGCGTATGGACTTCCTCGACACCATCCTACCGGCCACGGAAAAATTTTTCGTGGACCACTACGTCCGTGGGGACCGCTGGTGCTGCGCCTGGGCACTGAAGGACTACCCGCCCAGCACCGATGTGCAGGCTCTGTTCGCGCAGTTGACCGACCGCGCCGGTGTGACCCTGCGCGTCTACAACCGCCCGGTGGACAGCCCCGAGCAGCGGCGCATCCTCCAGAACGCCACGCGCAAGAACCGCTTTTCCGCCAAGGCCAGCGACGCCACGGAGAGCATCAACGCGGAGGAAAACCTGCAGGACGTGGCGACCCTCCTCGCGACCCTGCGGCGCAACCGGGAACCCCTGCTGCACACCGCCGTATTCCTCGAGCTGCACGCCGCCAGCCTGGAAAAGCTGCGGGAGCTCCAGCAGGACATCGCCATGGAGCTGACGCGCTCGAAGCTGGGGATCGACCGGCTGACCCTGCGGCAGCAGGAGGGATTCCTGTCTGCTTGGCCGTGCGGCTTCAACCAGTTCGACGTACAGTTCGAGCGCGTGCTGCCGGCTTCCAGCGTGGCAAATTTCTATCCGTTGAACTACTCCGGCAAGACCGATCCCCACGGGTTTTATCTGGGCCGCGACAAGTTCGGCACCAACATCCTCACCGACTTCGACCGCCGCGCCGAGGACAAGACCAACGCCAACGTGCTCATTTTAGGCAACAGCGGCCAGGGCAAGAGCTACCTCATGAAGCTGATCCTGGCCAACCTGCGGGAGAGCGGCAAGACGGTCTTGGCCCTGGACCCGGAAGCGGAATATGCCGACCTGTGCGCGAACCTCGGCGGTTGCTACGTGGATTTTATGTCCGGGGAGTATATGATCAACCCCCTCGAACCGAAATCCTGGAACGACGGCGAAATCGTTGACACAGAGGGGCCCGAAGCCTTCCGCAGGACGACCAGGCTCTCGCAGCACATCGCCTACCTCAAGGACTTCTTCCGGGCCTACAAGGACTTCACCGACGCGCAGATCGATACCATCGAGATACTGCTGGAGAAGCTCTACGCCCAATTTGGCATCACCGACCGCACGGATTTCAACAGGCTGGCGCCCAGGGACTACCCCACTATGGAGGATTTCTACGCGCTGATCGAGCAGGAATTCCAGGACTTCAACTCCCAGCAACGACAGCTCTACACCGAGGAAATTCTGCAGGAAATCTGCCTGGGGCTCCACTCCATGTGCCGGGGCGCGGAGAGTAAATTCTTCAACGGGCACACCAATGTCACCGACTCAAGGTTTCTCGTCTTCGGCGTGAAGGGCTTGATGGACACGAACAAGCGCCTGAAGGATACTATGCTCTTCAACATCCTGGCTTTCATGACCAACCAGCTGCTGGGGCGCGGGAATACTGTTGCGGCCATCGACGAGCTCTATATTTTCCTGACCAACATGACCGTGATCGAGTATATCCGCAACGCCATGAAGCGCGTGCGCAAGAAGGAAAGCGCGCTGGTGCTGGCCAGCCAGAACTGCGAGGACTTCCTGATCGAGGGCGTGAAGGAGTACACCAAGCCCCTGTTTTCGATCCCCACGCACCACTTCCTGTTCAACGCCGGCAACATCGAACCGCGGGCCTACACCGACACTCTGCAGCTGGAACCCTCGGAGTTCGAGCGTATCAAGTACCCCGAGCGCGGCACGTGTCTCTACCGCTGCGGCAACGAGCGGTACCTGCTGCACGTCATCGCGCCGGAGCACAAGAGCGCGCTCTTCGGATCGGCAGGTGGCCGCTGATGGCGATGTCCGCGGCGGCCTCGGCTGCCCTGAAGAAGCTGGCTGCCAGCGCCGCC
>WQTL01000075.1 GCA_009786275.1 Bacillota bacterium
GAGGCCCACCCAGAGGAAGGCCGTCTTCGCCGCGCCCGCCGCGACGAGGCCCGCCGCCGCGAGCGCCTTGTTCTTCGCGCCCTTTTCCGCGACGTGCTTGCGCACCAGGTACGCGACGCTCACCAGGATCACGTTGGCGGCGGCGACGAAGGGCACCACCTGCGGCAGCGCCGGGCCGATGCCCGCCAGGAACGCCAGGGCATTCGAGACCACGGCCACCACAAGGCCGCCGCCCAGCCCCGCGGTGAACACGGCGACCAGCAAAATCAGGTTCACCAGCGTGCCCGTGACGAACTGCGTGAGGCTGCGCGTGACGAACTGCGTGCCGATCAACAGCGCGAGCATGATCGCCGTAAGAATGAGTTTTCGGAGCTTCATTTCATTGTCCTTTCAAAGACCAAAACCCGCCCGTCGCCGGGCGGGCTTTTTTGCGGCAGGTTTGGCAATCAACCGAGGATCTCGCCGCGGCCGGTATAGTGTGTGTGCAGCAGCTCGTGGGACTTGTGCCCGCAGGGCTCGCCCAGGAATTGCTCGTAGATCGCCTTGACGTCGGGGTTTTCGTGGGATTTGCGCAGGGGCAGCGCGCGGTCCGTGCGGTAGACGGCCTCGAAGCGGTGGTCCATCTTGGCCCAGTTTTTGATGGGGTTGCCGCCGCCGCCGATGCAGCCGCCCGGGCAGGCCATCACCTCGATGAAGTGGTAGTCCGCCTTGCCGGCCTTGACGAGCTCCATGAGCTGCCGGGCGTTGCCCAGGCCGTGCGCCACGGCGACTTTGACGTCCAAATCGCCCACGCGCACGGCGGCCTCCTTGATGCCCTCGAAGCCGCGCACCGCCGTGAACTCGATGTTCTCCAGTACCTCGCCCGTGAGAATCTCATACACGGAGCGCAGGGCCGCCTCCATCACGCCGCCGGTGGCGCCGAAAATCTCGCCCGCGCCCGTGCCCAGGCCAAAGGGCGAGTCGAATTCCTCCTCGGGCAGGCTCTTGAAGTCGATGCCCGCCGCGCGGATCATGTTGGCCAGCTCCTGCACCGTCAGCACGGCGTCCACGTCGGGCTTGCCGTCCCGGCCGAGCTCGGGGCGCTTGGCCTCGAACTTTTTCGCCGTGCAGGGCATGATGGAAAGGCTGTAGACCTCGTCCGGGGCCTTGCCCAGCTTTTCGGCGTAGAAGGTCTTCAGCAGCGCGCCGAACATGGCCTGCGGGGATTTGCAGGAGGACAGGTTGGGCAGCAGCTGCGGATAGAAGGTCTCGATGAACTTGATCCAGCCGGGGGAGCAGGAGGTGACCATGGGCAGCACGCCGCCGTTTTTCACCCGCCCGATGAACTCCGTGCCCTCCTCCATGATGGTGAGGTCGGCGGTGAAATCGGTGTCGAACACGGTGTCCACGCCCAGGCGCTTCAGCGCCGCCACCAGGCGGCCCGTGCTCACGGTGCCGGGCTCCTCGCCCAGGGCCTCCGCGATGGTGATGCGCACCGCCGGGGCCACCTGGGCAACCACGGTGCGTTTCTCGTCCGCAAGGGCGGCATAGACCCGCTTGGTGTCGTCATGCACGGTGAGCGCGCCCACGGGGCAGGCCTGCACGCACTGGCCGCAGTTGATGCAGGGGCTGTCCCCCAGGGGCATGCCGAAGGCGGGGGCGAACACGGTCTCGAAGCCGCGGCCCTCCTTGGCAAGGGCATGGACGGTCTGGATGTCGCTGCACGCGTATTCGCAGCGCCCGCAGGCGATACATTTCGCGGTATCCCGCGCGATGGAGGGCGAACTCAAGTCCTTGCCCTCGCCCCGGGTATGCAGGGGATAGCGCAGCTCGTCGGTGAAGTGCATGTCCTCCGCGATGGTGCGCAGCTCGCAGTTGGCGTTGCGGGCGCAATGGAGGCAATCCTGCGGATGGTGCGCGAGGATGAGCTCGAGGATGTTCTTCCGGGCGATGCGCGCCCGCGCGCTGTTGGTCTTGACCACCATGCCCTCGTATACGGGGTAGGCGCAGGCGGGCTGCAGCAGGCGCTGGCCCTCCACGTCCACCACGCAGATGCGGCAGTTGGCCTTCACGGCCTGGTCGGGGTAATAGCACAGGGTGGGAATTTTAATATTGAGCTGTTGTGCGGCCTCCAGGATCGTCGCGCCCTCGCGCACCTCCACGGCCTGCCCGTCTATGGTCAGTTTCGGCATGATGCTTTCCCTCCTTCGATGGCCTTTTCAAACGCGGGGCGGAAATTCTCCAGGGCGGAAGTCACCGGGGTGGGGGAGGCCTGGCCCAGGCCGCACAGGGCCGCGCAGGCCATGGTGGCGGAAAGGTCGAGCAGGGTGCCGATGTCCTCCGGCTGCCCCTTGCCCTCCTTGATTTTCGTCACCAGCTCCAGCAGGCGTTGGTTGCCCTCGCGGCAGGGGGTGCACTTGCCGCAGCTCTCCTCGGCGAAGAACTCCATCAGGTTTTCGACTACGTCAATGATATCCTGCTCCTCGTCGATGAATATCAGCGCGCCGCTGCCGAGGCATGCGCCCGCCGCCTGGCAGCTTTCGATGTCCAGGGCGACGTCCATCTGGTCCGCGCGGATGATCGTACCGGAGGCGCCGCCGGTCTGCACGCCCAGCAGGGGCTTATCGCAGCCGCCGCCGGCCTGCTCGAACAAATCCTTGAGGTTGACACCCATCTCAAACTCGTATACGCCGGGCCTGTTCACGTTGCCGCACAGGGTGAACAGCTTCGTGCCCGGGCATTTTTCGGTGCCGAAGCCCCTGAACCACGCCGCGCCGTTGACAATGATCTGCGGCACGTTGGCCAGGGTCTCCACGTTGTTGATCACCGTGGGGCAGCCGAACAGGCCCGCGTTGGCGGGGTAGGGCGGCTTGAAGCGGGGCTCGCCGCGCTTGCCCTCGATGGATTCCAGC
>WQTL01000076.1 GCA_009786275.1 Bacillota bacterium
CCCCGCCGTAAAAGTGGCACATGGTCCCCCGGACGTCCGAGCGGATGGCCTCGACGGTACAGTTGTCGAGGATCATGTCGTAGACGGACAGCACCTCCGGCAGGCGGGCGCGCAGGCTTTCCGTCGTGTCCTGCGGGCAGCGCGAGGTCAGCAGGCCGAAATGCAGCTCCCACAGGCGGAACTCGCCCGGGTTGTGCTTGAGCGCCTCCCGCAGCGCCGCGTTGTATTCCTCCCAGCGGCCCATGTCGCGGTAGTTGTTGCCGAAATAGTCGAGTATCTCCTGTATCTTGCGTTCGTTCTCCGCCTCGTCCATGCCCAGCAGGTCGTCCGTCTTGACGCCGAAAAACTTCGCCAGCACCGGCAGCATGGAGATATCGGGCCAGTTTTCGTCGCGCTCCCAGTTGCTCACGGTCTGGTAGGACACGTTGAGGCGGGCGGCCAGCTGTTCCTGGGTGAGGCCTTTCTCGCGGCGCAGACGCCGCAGGGATTCGCCGAAAAGAATGTTCATGATGTCCTCCTGAAAATAAAGTATCACAGGCCTGTAAACCCATGATACTCCATTTTGACTGCGATTGCAACATCAAAGCCCTGGAGAGTTTCTCAAGATACTCGAGAGATGAGCGCCCCGAAACGCGGGTCGGCCTTGAATTCCTCCGGCCAGGGGTACACATAGGCGTGGGGGTGTTTTTTGCAGCCAAGATAGATGCGCACAAGGTCCAGCCCAAGAAATCTGCTGCTGCTTTTGTCGAACACATAGCCTTGCAGCATGGGCGACGTGTGCACGCTTGTCTGCGGCAGCTCGTCAAAGCGGCGGGCAATTTCCACGCACTGTTCTATGGCGGCGAAGGCCTCGTCATAGTCCCCCGCGTAGGCCGCGCTTTGCGCAAACGTTTCCCACGCGCCGAATACGTTCGAGCTCAGCAGCCCGTAGTCGCCGTCCGGGAAAATCGTGTTGAACACGTCGATCATGGCGCGGTGCACCGGCCGGCGCTCCCCGTTGTCCTTTGTGTTGCACAGGTGCGTCGCCATGCCGTGGAACACGCGCAGCAGCTCCACGATGGCCTCGTGGCAGTCCTTCCGGATCTCCTCGCTGGAGCGGGGGAGCACTTCGGGGAACGTGCGGACGAACTCCTTGCTCTTCCACAGGCTGGGGAGTTCACCGACGATGCGTTTAAGCTCCTCCAGCTCCGCCGCGCTTTTCTCCGGCTCCTTATTCACGAGGATACCGTAGTAGAGGCACAGGCAGCTCTTGGCTTCCAGGCGGATGTCGTCGTTCGTACAGTTTTCCATGATGTTCTGATAGACTGTCTTGATCTCCGGCAGCCGCGCGCGCATGCGGTCGCCTTCCCCGGGGTCATGCCAGCCGATGGCCGTCAGCCTGCTGAAGTATTCCCCCCACAGCCGGTATTCGCCGGGAAATTCCTTCAGCCCCTCCCGGAGCGCCGCCAGGCTTTCTTGCCAATTTTGCCCGTCCGCCAGAGAATCGAGTATCTCCTGTATCTTGCGTTCGTTCTCCGCCTCGTCCATGCCCAGCAGGTCGTCCGTGCGCACCCCGAAGAAGCCCGCCAGCACCGGCAGCATGGTGATGTCCGGGTAGCTTTCGTCCCGCTCCCACTTGCTGATGGTCTGGAACGAAACATTGAGACGCGCGGCCAGCTGTTCCTGAGTGAGGCCCTTCTCGCGGCGCAGCCTCCTCACGGTTTCGCCAAAAAGAATTTGCATGGTGTACCTCCAAAAAAAAGTATCACAGGCCTGTAAGCCCATGATACTCTTTTTTATGGCGAAACGCAATATCGCCTGGCGGGAGAATTTTTCTACCGGCGGGAGAATCACGCCGCGGCCGCGATTTTCTTGCAGCCGAGCTCCACCTTGCCGTCCTTCCCGGGGATCTGGTACAGCACATACGCGTCGTTGGCCACAAAGTGCCAGACGGCCTCCCGCACCGTGGCCAGGGGCTGCACCTTGCCCGCGGCGGCGTCCACCCGCAGCAGGGCACGGCTCTTGTCCGGGCGGATGCTGTAGCCGTAGATCGCGCCGTCCTGTATGTGCCCGATGGGGTCCACCCAGATGGGGAGCTCGCCGTAACGCACGGCCTTCGGCACGCCGCCGGCGATGGGCACGGCGTAGAGCTCCTTGCCGTAGGTGGTGTCCTTGGCCACGCTGCCCACGGAGAACCACAGCTTTTCGTTCGCCGCGCCGCGGATGTCGATCATGAGGCTGTCCGCCGAGCCCTGGCCGGCGATGCCCCGCAAATCCAGGTTGAGCGCGAGCACCTCGCCCTTCTCGCCGCTTTCCGGCAGGTGAATGGTGACGGCGGCGCCGCTGCGCTGCACGGTATAGGGCTGCACCTTGCCCTTGAGCAGCGCCGCGGCGGGCGCGCCGATGAGCTTTTGCGCCTCGGCCCCGGTGATCTCCTTCTCGTCCGTCCAGGCGCTGTTGTTGGTGAAGTAGGGCACGTCCCAGTAGTTCTCCGCGCCCAGCCCCACGCCCGCCTTGTCGTAGACAAAGAGGTCCCCCGCGCGTACGATATATCCCACCTCTGGCGAGACCGCGCGGCAGCCGCCGTTCTGCGGGTTGTACTCGAACAGGGTGTAGAAGTCGCGGGCAGTTTTCGTCGCGTCGTCGCCCTCCAGGCGGGTGACGAAGGTGAACAGCAGCTTGCCGTCCACGGCGTAAATGTCCGCCACGCCGTCGGGGACGGCGTTGTCCGAATAGTCCTTCCCCCGCTTGACGGTGGGGATTCTCTTTGGCGAGGAATAGTTCTTCTGGCCCGGGGCTTCGGTGGGCTCTTCGCCCTGCGCGCCCCCCGGCGCGGCGGCCCCGCCCGGCGTCGTCGCCCCCCCCGGCGGCACGATGGTTTCCCCGGACTGGGTGGTGGCGTCGGGCTTGGGG
>WQTL01000077.1 GCA_009786275.1 Bacillota bacterium
GCGAGCGCGGCTGCCATAATTATCTGGCTGGGCATTGCCGCCTGGAACGGCTTCGGGGAGGGGCGGGTGAGCGAATACATCCGCTCGCCGGGCGGCACGAACACCGCGGTGGTCATCGATAACGGCGCGGAGGTCGCCTTCCCCCTGCGGGCGAGATTTTTCTATGAATGCGGCAGGGAGGGGAAAGACGTCCTGCAACATGAATCCTGGACATACGAATGGATCGGCGAAAACACCCTGGAATTCCATGTGAAGATGTTCGATGGTGAAATTGTAACAGAAAGGGTGAATTTCTAGCCATGTCCACCACCCAATCCGCCGTGCGCTCAAAGTACAGCCGCAACCCGGCCAATGAGGACGCCCGCGCCCGCCACAGCCGCGCCGCCGGCATGGAGTTCCGCCACACCAAGCTGCTGCTGGACCCCTACATCACCCCCGAGACAAGCGTGGTGGAGTTTGGCTGCGCCACAGGGCACTACGCCGAGCACTGGCACGATAAGTGCAAAAGCTACACGGGCGTGGACATCACGCAGGAGAACGTCGACTTCTTCAACGCGAAGAAGCTCTCCAACGCCCGCGCCCAACTGGGCGACGCCGCGCACTGCCCCGAATTCCCCGACGCCTCCTTCGACGTCGTGCTCTGCCTCGGCCCCATGTACCACCTCCCGGCGGACGAGCGGGCCCTCGCCATGGCGGAGATGGCGCGCGTCTGCAAGCCCGGCGGCGTGCTCGCCTTCGCGTACATCAACAAAGTGGGCGTGCTTATGCAGTGCATGACAAATCGGATTATGCGGGATAAGCTGTCCTGGCGCAAGCGCCTGCGCCGCTGCAACGCGTACTACCCCAACCGCAAGGGCAACGAGTGTGTCTTCGCCGGGGTGAACGATATCGACAATCCATTTTTCTTCACCATGCCCGAGGAGATGGAGCCACTTGCCGAACAGCACGGCCTGCGGGTGCTGCAAAACGCCGGCGTGGATATGACGCTCAACGAGGAGCAAATCAACCACATGGACGACGAGCAATACGCCTGCTGGCTGGAATTCGCGGAATACATGCTGCGCTTCCCCTCGGTGACGGGCATGGCGGGGCACGCGCTGATGATATGCGGAAAGTGAGAATACTCGCTAAGATCAGCGCACGCCGTAGGGGACGGCCTCCGGACGTCCCTGGGCCTTAAAAAGAAAACTATTTATCTTGGGGCGTCGGGGACGCCGCCCCCTACATTTCATTGCCTGCATAAGGAGCTCCCATGAACATTGATCAACTCCTCTCTCCCCTGCAAAATTGCCCCTGCGGGCGCGCGCACCGCCTGCCCCCCATGGCGGTGGAGATCGCCCCCGGCCTGCTGGCCCGCACGGCGGAAATCCTCGCGGCGAACGACTTCCCCCGCGCGCTGCTCGTCGCGGCGGACAAGAACACCCTCGGTGCCTCGCCGGGCATTCTCGATATCCTGGCGGCGGGCGGATTTCAATGCGTGCTGAAGCTCTATGACGA
This sequence comes from Bacillota bacterium, assembly GCA_009786275.1. GTDB lineage: Bacteria > Bacillota > Clostridia > Oscillospirales > Acutalibacteraceae > WRMQ01. The sequence continues at coordinate 1,498 of WQTL01000077.1, forward strand.
CATGCGCGTCGCCGACATGCGCGATGTGGATATCCTCGTGGGGCTGTGCGCGAACGTGGGCGGCGTGCTTTCCGTGGGCAGCGGCTCCCTGAACGACCTGTGCCGCCTGGCGTCCTTCCGGGCGGGCAAAGCCTTCGCGATTTTCGCCACCGCGCCCTCCATGGACGGCTTCGCCTCCGACAGCGCGCCCATCACGGAGAACAATTTCAAGACATCCATCTACTGCCACGCGCCGGGCGTCATCATCGGCGATACGGAGATTCTCGCCCGCGCCCCGTCTATCCTCAAGTCGGCGGGCTTCGGCGACATGCTGGCGAAATACGTCGCCCTGGTGGATTGGCACGTCGCGCGGCTCACCATCGGGGAATACCACTGCCCCCGCGTGGCCGCCATCACGGAGGAAGCGCTGCGGCGCGTGACCTCCATGGCGGGCCGCGTGACGGCGCAGGACCCCGAAACCGCCGGGGCCATCATGGAGGCCCTGGTGATGACGGGCCTTGCCATGACCCTGGCGGGCTGCGTGCGCCCCGCCTCGGGCTGCGAGCACATGATCTCGCACTTCTGGGAGATCAAGAAACTCGAGCGCGGCGAGCTGTCCGATTTCCACGGCAGGAAGGTGGGCGCGGCCACCCTCATGGCCGCCAAGCTTTATCACGAACTATCTGCCCGCGTAAACATTGATTTTCACGAGGACGCCACGGACTGGGACGCCGTCTACGCGGCCTACGGCCCCAATTTTACACGCGACGTGCGCAGGCTAAACACCCCCACCGTGACGGACGAAACCACCCCCGAACGCCTGCGTATCTGCTGGCCGGAGATTCGCCGGACCGTGCAGACATTGCTTCCCGCCCCCGAAGAACTGCTCGCCCTGCTGCGAGCCGCGGGCGCGCCAACCGAACCGGAGGAGATCGGCATCACGCCTGACCTGGCCGCGGCGGGCCTGGAATTCCACCCCTACATGCGCCACAGGATGACGCTGTCGCGGCTGCGGGGGATGATGTAACCGCAAAATTTTTCTCCCACCCCTTGACATCCCGCATATAATATGTTATACTGCGGATATTCTCTCGGGAATATTCGTATTTTATTCAGAAATTAGGTGTTTTATGCAAGAATTATCCCATGCCCAGCGCGCGCAGGTGCTCATGGAGGCTCTGCCCTACATCCGCAAATACCATGAAAAGATCATCGTGGTGAAATACGGCGGCAGCGCCATGCTCAGCGACGAGCGCCGCCGCCAGGTGATGGGCGACATCGCCCTGCTGCACCTGGTGGGCATCCGCGTGGTGCTGGTGCACGGCGGCGGGCCGGAGATCTCCGAGCTGCTGGGCCGCCTGGGCAAACAAACGCAGTTCATCGGCGGCCTGCGCGTCACCGACCGCGAGACCGCCGAGGGGG
>WQTL01000078.1 GCA_009786275.1 Bacillota bacterium
CGCGACGGCGGCACCTACCTGCCGATCTACGAAAGGGATGTGAAAGCATGATCGAGAAAGTCGCTGCAATTACAGGCTCCACCCGGGGCATCGGCAAAGCCATCGCCGACGCCCTCGCCGGGGAGGGCTATCTCGTTGTGCGCTCCGGCACGAAGCCACTGGATGACGCGAATTACATCCCCTGCGATATCTCCAACGCGGAGGACAGGGAGCGCTTTTTCGATGAGATACGCCGGCGCTACGGCCGCCTCGACCTTCTGGTGAACAACGCGGGCGTGGCCCCGCTCGAGCGCCTGGACCTCCTCCAAACCACAGAGGAGAGCTTCCGCCGGGTCCTCGATATCAACCTGCTGGGCACCTTCTTCATGTGCCAGCGGGCCGCGAACGATATGCTTGCGTATCAAAGCACGCTGGGCGATTACCGCCCCCGGATCGTCAACATCTCCTCCATTTCGGCCTACGCGAGCTCCGTCACGCGGGGGGAGTACTGCGTATCCAAGGCCGGGGTGTCCATGGCGACGCGGCTGTTCGCCGACCGCCTGGCGCGCCACGGCATCCCGGTGTTCGAAGTACGCCCGGGTATCATCCTCACCGACATGACCGCCCCCGCGGCGGAAAAATACCGAACGATGATCGCCGAAGGGCTGACGCCCGTCCCGCGCATGGGGCGGCCGGAGGACGTGGCGGACTGTGTGCTGGCGCTGTGCTCCGGGCGGCTGGATTTCGCCGCAGGGCAGGTGATCGACGCCGACGGCGGGTTCCACCTACGGAGATTATAAAAGCCCCCTTCTTCAGAGGGGGGTGGCCGAAGGCCGGGGGGTGTAAATGACAAAAACCTGGATTGACTCGCACGGCCTGCGCCTGCCCTTGTACAGCCTGGATACACTGGTGATCGGCTCCGGCTGCGCGGGCTACAACGCCGCCGACTGGCTGAACGACCTCGGGCGGGAAGATATCGCCGTCCTCAGCGACGGGAAAAATCGCGGGACCTCCCGCAACGCGGGCAGCGACAAGCAGACCTACTACAAGCTCTCCCTGGGCGGCGACGCGCCGGACAGCGTGCCCCAAATGGCGGCGGACCTCTTTGCGGGCGGCGGCATGCACGGCGACCACGCCCTGGCACAGGCGGCCTGCTCCGCCCGGTGCTTTTACAAGCTGGCGAACCTCGGCGTGCCCTTCCCGGCGAACGAATTCGGCGAGTACGTCGGCTACCGCACCGACCACGACGACACCCGGCGCGCCACCTCCGCCGGGCCGCTGACCTCGAAATACATGACCGAGGCCTTGGAGAACAGCGTTGCCGCCAAGGGCGTTCCCCTGTTCGACGACATGATGGCCCTGCGCCTTCTGACGCGCGAAAACGCCCTCTGCGGCGTTATCGCGCTGGACTTGACGCAATTGGACAGCGAAACCTTCGGCCTGACGCTGTTCAACGTCAACCACGCCATACTCGCCACCGGGGGCCCGGCGGGCGTCTATCATCATTCGGCCTACCCCCACAGCCAAGCCGGCATGACCGGCATGGCCCTGGAGGCCGGGGCCGGCGCGGACAACCTGATGTCCTGGCAGTACGGCCTGGCGTCCACGAAATTCCGCTGGAACGTCTCGGGCGCCTACCAGCAGGTGATTCCCCGGTACATCAGCGTGGGCGATGACGGCGAGCGCGAATTTTTGTCCCCGAAAGACCTGGATTTTGTATTTCTGAAGGGCTATGAGTGGCCATACGACCCGGCGAAGCCCTCCTCGCGCATTGATCAGCTAGTTCACAGGGAAATCCACGAGAAAGGCCGCCGCGTCTTCCTGGACTACAGGAGCGACCCTACCGGCCTTGATTTCAGCGCGCTGAGCGCCGAGGCAACTCAATACCTGGAGCGCTCGGGCGCGCTGTGCCTCACGCCCATCGCCCGGCTGGAGAAGATGAACCCGCAGGCCATCGCGCTCTATCTCGCCAACGGCATCGATCTGCGCCGCGAACCCCTGGAAATCGGCCTGTGCGCGCAGCACTGCAACGGCGGCGTGGCAGTGGGCGCGCACTGGCAAAGCGGCGTGCCCGGGCTCTATGCCGCCGGGGAGGCCGCGGGGACCTTCGGGTCGCAACGCCCGGGAGGGGCCGCGCTCAACGCCGCGCAGGTGGGATCCATGCGGGCCGCGCAGCACATCGCCCGGCAGGGGGCCGCCGCCCCCGCGTATCACGAAGGCATGGCGCTCGAGGCCGCGCGGCTGCATTCGCACATCAAAGCCGCGCTTGCCCGCGAAGGCGAACATCCAACGCAGCTTATGGAGCGTTGTCAAAAGGAATTCAGCGCATATTGCGCGCATATGCGCCGGCCGGAGCGCTTCGATTCGCTGTACCAAAGCCGTATCGCGGCCCTCGCAGAGTATTTTGACCGCTGCGCTATCCCAGAACCTGTGCAGATCCCCGGCATGTTCCTCGCGCGGGACATCCTGCTCACCCAGGCCGCCATGCTCTCGGCGATGCGGGCGGGCGAGGGGAGCGGCGTGGTCCACACGCGCATGGAGGGCGGCGGGTTCGTCTCATCGCATATCCCTGCGCGCCCCATCCCCAAGCGTGAAACCTGGTTCGAAACCGTATGGGAGGACTACAGAACATGAAATGCGGGCTGACATCCGTGACATTCCGAAAGCTCGGCTGGCGGGCGGTGATACAAATCGCCCGGGCCTGCGGCTTCGACGGCATCGAGTGGGGCGGTGACATCCACGTCCCCCCGGGGGAAGTTGCCCTCGCCCGGGAGGTGCATCTGGCCACCGTGGAGGCCGGGCTTTCCGTGCTGTCCTACGGGTCGTATTACAGGCTCGGCGGCGAAGAACCGTTCCGGCCCGTACTGGACGCGGCGCTTGCGTTGCAGGCGGACACGATACGGGTCTGGGCGGGCGCGAAGGGCTCCG
>WQTL01000079.1 GCA_009786275.1 Bacillota bacterium
ATGTGGCGGGCGGTCTCGAACGCGACGGCCCGGGCCATGGAGCGCGTGGAGTTGATGTTCTTCATCTCCGTGCGCACACCGAGCTTCGTCTCGCCCAGGGGGCGCACGGAAATATTGATGTCCGCGCGGATGGAGCCCTCCTGCATCTTGCAGTCGGAGACCCCCGTGTATTCCAAAATGGCTTTGAGCCGCTCGAAGTAATCGACGGCCTCCTCCGCGCCGCGCATGTCGGGCTGGCTGACAATTTCAAGCAGGGGCCGGGAGCAGCGGTTCTGGTCGGCCAGGGAGGCGTCCTCCCAGGGGTCGTGCACCAGCTTGCCCGCGTCCTCCTCCATGTGGATCTGCTTGATCCGCACGCGCTTGCCGTTGCCGAGCTCCACCCAGCCGTTGGTGCAGACGGGGTGGAAGAACTGCGTCACCTGGAAGGCGGCGGGCAGGTCGGGGTAAAAATAATGCTTGCGGTCGAAGCTGTTATAGCGGTTGATCTCGCAGTTGAGCGCCAGCCCCGCGCGGATGGCGCGGTCCACCACCGCGCGGTTGAGCACGGGCAGCGTGCCGGGAAAGCCCACGCAGCCCGGGCAGGCGTGGCTGTTGGGCGCGCCGCCGAATTTCGTGGAGCAGCCGCAGAAAATTTTCGATTGGGTGCTGAGCTCGCAGTGAACCTCCAGGCCGATGACGGTTTCATATTTCATAGGTATAACCTCCATAAAGATAATTATAGCACACTTCGAGGGCGGGGCGCAAGTTTTTTTTGGAGGGCAGGCAAAAAATGCGATGCCATTGCTCCCCCCTGTCGCTGCGGCAATTTCCAGAAACAGGTGGCCGTGTTCATAATGTTGTATTTACAACAGATTGTTTCACGTGAAACATTTTGTTGTATTTACAACAAATCCCGATATTTCCCTTATCGCCTCCCCCGCCATCACCAGCCCCGCCGCGGAGGGCACAAAGCTCACGCTGCCGGGCGGGCGGCTGTTGACGACGGGCTGCTCTTTCGAATACACAACCTTCAGCGCCGGTATGCCGCGCTTTCGCAGCTCGCCGCGCATGGCCTTGGCCAGGGGGCACACGCTGGTGCTGTAGATGTCCGCGACCTCGAAGCGCGTGGGGTCGAGCTTATTGCCCGCGCCCATGCAGCTGATGATATTCGTCCCGGCGGCGTAGCACAGCTCGATGAGCAGCAGCTTGGACGTGACTGTATCGATGCAATCCAGGACGTAGTCGTACCGGGCGAAATCGAATTGCCCAGCCGTATTCGCGTCAAAAAAAATCTCATAGGCAGTCGCATCGCAGGCCGGGTTGATATCGCGTACACGCTCGGCCATCACCTCGGCCTTGGGCCGCCCCAGTGTGCTGTGCAGCGCGGCAATCTGCCGGTTGAGGTTGCTTTCGCTCACCGTGTCGCCGTCGACGAGATCGAGCGCCCCCACGCCGCCGCGGGTCAGGGCCTCGGCTGCATGGCCGCCCACGCCGCCCAGGCCGAAGACGGCTACGCGGGCGGCGGCGAGCTTATCCAGGGCCAAGGGGCCCAGGAGGAGGGCGGTGCGGGCGTGGGGGTCAGGCATCAGCAAGATAGGGTTAAACACTTTTTCAATGACTGCATACCCAACTACATTTGCGCCTTCCTGGATATTAATTTTTTTGCCTGGCCAAAGACATGCGGGATATGCTTCAGGGGATAAAAAAGTTATTGTACCTTTTGCTTTGCCATTTGGCGGCACCTCGGTCACACCGTAATAGTGATGGACACCTGTTGTTAAGTAGTCATCCCTAACTAAGTGCGTCGGTCGGTATCCACTACACACAGAGTGTTTTTTTGTGCCATTAAATTCAAAAGTCACTTCGACATCCGGTGGCATATTCATGGGGTCACGCTTCTTTCTGTATGGTTTTCCGGGCTGTAGGGGCGGCAATCTTGCCGCCCGCAGATACAATTACGGTTTTTGTTTTTGCATGTGCGGGCCGCTGTGGGCAGCGGCCCCTACAGGTTGTGCTCTCCGTCAAAATAGCTTCTTACCGCTTTCGCCGCCGCCTTATTCATCCCCGGGGCCTTGGCAAGCGTCTCTTCATCTGCCTCCCGTATCGCCTGCATGGTCTTGAAATGCGCCAGCAGCGCCTTCGCCCTGGCCGGGCCGATGCCCGGTATCTTCGTCAGCTCGGAGTCGAAGGCGCTCTGCGTGTGCTTTTTGTGATGGTAGGCCACGGCGAAGCGGTGCGCCTCCTCCTGGATGGCCGTCACCAGGGCGAAGGCGGATTTCGTGGCGGATATGGCAATTTCCCTGCCACCTGTTCCCTCATCCCTGCCGCCTGTTATGGCCCGGGTTTTGTGCTTGCCGTCCTTCACCATGCCGAACAGGGGGATGCGCAGCCCATGGCTGGCCAGAACGGGCTCCGCGGCGTGCACCTGCCCCAAGCCGCCGTCGAGCAAAATCAGGTCGGGCAATACGCCGAAGCCCTCGCCGCTGTCTTTTTCGGCGAAATAGCGTTTCAGCCGCCTGTCGAGCACCTCCGCCATGGAGGCGTAGTCGTCCTGGCCCGTAAAGCCTTTGATGGCGAAGCGCTTGTATGCCGATTTCAGCGGCGCGCCATTTTGAAACACCACCATGCCGGCCACGTTGTCGCTGCCGGCGGTGTGGGAGATGTCGTAGGCCTCGATATACTGCGGCGGGGCGGGCAGGCCCAGCAGGCCCGCGAGGTCCTCCAGCGCGGCGATGCCCTTGCCCGGGCGGCCGATGCGGTGCGCCAGCTTTTCTACCGCGTTTTGGCGGCACAGGGACACCAGCTGCGCGGGCTCGCCCTTTTGCGCCGCCTGTACCGTGACCTTATGCCCCGCCAGGCCGGTGAGCCACTCCTCCAGCAGGGCGGGGTCCTCGGTTTCGCCGTCCAGCAGCACGCGGCGCGGCAGGACGCTCCC
>WQTL01000080.1 GCA_009786275.1 Bacillota bacterium
GCTGGACCGGGTTGCGGAGGAAGTCGCCGCGCACAAGGGGAACGTGTGGACCCACATCATCTCCCTGCGCCGCGAGGACGCCGACCGCCTGGGCTACAACAACGTGGGCGAGTGGATGAACCTGCTGAAAGATGCGGACTGCGACGGCGCGCGGAGCTATCTCGCAGGCAATACGAACAGCTCGGCATGCCGGAGGCAGATATCGCCGCACTGTATCAGGCTGACCTGCGGGAATTTAACAGCGACCGCCGTCACGAGGAACATAAGCCGGAAACACCGGTGGCGGACTTCGATTCCCTGCCCGGCACAGCGGATGAGGAGCATTCCCGCCTGTGGTGGGTGGAGAAAATCCATAACCCTGCCCTCGCAAGGCGACTGAAATCCTTGCCTGAAGCGGATTTGGAGCTGCTGACGCTTGTGGCGTTCGACGGGTTTGGACAAGCCGAGATCGCGGCAAAACTCGGCGTTTCGCAGGCGGCTGTCTCCAAAAAATTGGCCCGTCTGAAAAGTTTTTTAAATTTTTTCGGAAAGAGGTTATAAAAAACGCGTTCTCACCGGCTACAGGGTGGAGGCGCCAATAAGAGCCTCACAGATCCTTGACAACAGAATAGTTCCGTTTAGCAAATACGTTGCCTTTGCCGCCTGGACACACGTGAAACAGGGTGAGCTACAGAAGCGGGTGCGCGATGAGGGCCTAAGGTCCGAGCGGTTACACTCAGAGCTTCAACCCCGGACCGGCAATCCGGGGACAGCCATGACAGGCAATGACAATCAAGCCCCGCGCGAAGGCGAACCCGTCCGGGTGCCCAACATCGAAAGGCGGTGGAAACGGTGATGGAATCACCTGCGACCAAGAACCGAAGCACGGCCCCCTTCGGCTATATGTTTGAAATGGGCCGATTGATTGTACATCCCCGCGAGGGCGAAATCGTCCGGGCAATGTTCGCGGGCTATCTTGCGGGGGCCTCCCTGAAAGACATAGCGGAGGACCTGACCGGGCGCAAGGTGGAATATCTCCCCGGCGAAAACGATTGGAACAAGAGCCGTGTCAAACGCATCCTGGAGGACGCCCGTTACCTGGGGGCCGGGCAGTTCCCCGCGCTGGTGGACGATATTACCTTCGCCGCGGTGCAACGTCAGAAAGATGACCGCAACGACCGCAAGGTGATCCAGCCGGAGAGCCACGTCAGCCAAATCACCGTACCTGTAGCCTGCGCCGCCTGCGGGGCCGCGCTGACCCGGACCCACCACACCCGGCGTAAAATCGCCGAAGCCTGGGACTGCCCCTGCGGCGTGAAAATATCTCTGCTGGACAGCGATTTGCTGGCAGGGATCACCGAAATCCTGAACCGGCTGATTGCTGACCCGGCGTTGATCCTGGAGCCGGAGCACGAACCGGACGAGGCGCAGCAACTGGAAGTCCGGCGACTGTTAAACGAGATAGGGCGGCTGCTGGGGGGCTTCGATCTCGACCGGGAGGCCGTGCAGCGGGATATCTTCTCGCTGGCGGCGGCGAAATTCAAGAGCCTGCCGGACCGGGCGACCACACAGCTACTTCGGGCGGCGTTTGAGAAATCTACGCTGCTCGATTGTTTTTCCCGCGCGCTGCTCGAAGCAACCACCACGCAGATATTATTGGGCGGCGATGGGATATCCCTCAAATTGAAGAACAATCAAATCATTGGGAAGGATGACGAAAATGCAGACGGCAGCACTCATGGAACGGATCATAACGCCGATCCCGGCGAAGCCTGAAGCCCTGCGGCGGCAGGCGGCCTACCGCCAGCTGAACACCGGGGCCTACTGCCGGGTGAGTACCAAGCTGGAGGAACAGCACCTCAGCTATGAGGCCCAGTGCGCTTTCTACACCGACTACATCCAGGGCAACCCCGAGTACCGCTTTGCCGGCATCTTCGCCGACGAGGGGATCTCAGGAACCAGCACGAAAAAGCGCGATGGCTTCAAGCGTATGATCAAGCAGTGCAAGGCCGGGAAGCTGGATTTGATCATCACGAAAAGTATAAGCCGCTTCGCTCGAAATACCGTGGACACGTTGAACGCCGTGCGTATGCTGAAGGGCATGGGCATCGGCATTATCTTCGAGAAGGAGGGTTTCGACACCCGCAAAGCCACCGATGAATTCCTGCTGACGATCTTCAGCGGCCTTGCCCAGGCCGAGAGCGAGTCCATCAGCGCCAACATCAAGCGGGGCAAGGAGTGGAGCGCCGCCCAGGGCAAGGTGAGCTTCGCCTACGGCAGCTTCCTGGGTTACAGGAAGGGCCCGGACGGCAAACCCGAGGTCATCCCGGAGGAAGCCGCCGTTATCGAGGAAATCTACAAACGCTTCCTGTCGGGCGAGAGCTTCCAGCAGATCGCCCTGGCCCTGCAAAGCAAGGGGATCAAGACCCCGAAGGGCTGTGGCGAATGGTCCTACACCACCATCCGCTCCATCCTGCGCTCGGAAAAATACAAGGGCGACGCCCTGCTCCAGAAAACATATATCGAGGACTGCATCAGCAAGCGCGTGCGTAAGAACAACGGCGAGTTGCCCCAATATTATATTGAAAACAGCCATCCAGCCATCATCGACCGCAAGACCTGGGACAAGGCGCAGGAAGAACTGGCCCGGCGCGCGGGCAAGCGCAAGGTCAAGGAGGTCGGCACGAAAACCGAGCAGGGCAAATATTCATCGAAATATGCCCTGACCGAGCTGCTCATCTGCGGCGACTGCGGGACGCCCTATCGGCGCGTCACCTGGTCCCGGAATGGAACAAAGCGAATTGTCTGGCGGTGCATTAACCGGCTGGACTATGGCACGAAATATTGCAAGAAATCCCCGACCCTCGAGGAAGGCACAATCCAGAATGCCATCGTCAGGGCTATAACAGACCTGGCCACCGCGGAACCACTGGTCATG
>WQTL01000081.1 GCA_009786275.1 Bacillota bacterium
GGGGGGTCGAGGACTCGCAGACGGTGACGGACCAGCAGCGCGCGCTGGCGCGCAAGCTGATCGACTGGGGGGCGGATATCATATTGGGGCATCACCCGCATGTATTGCAGACGATGGAATTTTTGGAGCGGGAGGACGGGAGCCGGGGCTTCGTGATTTACTCCCTGGGGAATTTCCTCTCGGGCCAGGCGCAGGCGCCGAATTTAATCGGCGGGGTGGTTGAGCTGACCGTTACGAAACAGGGCGGGGAGATCGCCGTGGACGGGGCGCGGTTCCACCCGGTGATTACGCACTACGGCACGGGGTTCAGCGACGTGCGGCTGGTGGCCTGGCCGGACTATACGCCCGCGATGGCGGCGGCCCACGGGGTGCGCGGGTATGACAGCCGGTTCGGGTACAGCTATATTGAGAATTTGCTGCGGCGGACGGTGCCGGAGGGGATGCTGGCGATGGGGTGAGGGGTGGAGACGCACTGCCGTGCGTCTCTACATAATGGATTTAAGTCTTATGCGGGGGAAGAACGCCGCTCCGCGATACACCCTCACCCCGCCCGAGGCGGGGAGATTCCTCCGCGAGAGGGAGCCTGGGGGAGTAGTGCTGCGCACAACCGCCCCGGCACTCTGCACAACCCGCCCCCCTTTTTGTGAACTACCCGCCCAATCCCCACAATCTTTGTTTGTTTTTCTTTTTAGGGCTGTTCAAATGAAAAGAGCTATGTTATAATGATGTCAGCCGAATAAATTGCCTGTCATCACACACAAAGGAGGGAATTTTCATGGCGGAAAACCCGGGGGATTATCAGGAAGCGGTACCGCACGGCCAGTTGGGGATCATCGCGCTGCCCGGCTGCGAGCGCATGGCGCGGCAGGTGGACGCCTACATCACCGGCTGGCGGAAGGACTTTCTCAAGGGCCGCCCAAAGGGGGACATCCTGCGCCAGTACGCGCGTGACAGCTACCTTATCGACGCCCACATCGACCGCTTCGCCACCGGCGAGGCCAAAGCCGTCATCACCCAGTCCGTGCGGGGCTACGACTTATTTTTGCTCTGCGATTGCTTCAACTACGGCGTCACCTACAAGATGTACGGCAGGGAATACCCCTCCAGCCCGGACGACCACTTCGCCAACCTCAAGCGGGTCATCAGCGCGGCGGCGGGCAAGGAGCGGCGGCTGACCGTGATCATGCCCATGCTCTACGAGGGCCGGCAGCACTGGCGCTCCGCCCGGGAAAGCCTGGACAGCGCCATGGCCCTCCAGGAGCTCGAGCGCCTGGGCGTGCGCAACATCATCACCTTCGACGCCCACGACCCCCGCGTGCAGAACGCCATCCCCAACTGCGGGTTCGAGAACGTGCCCCCCATCTACCAGATGATCAAGGCCATCGTCAACAACGTGCCGGACCTCAACATCGACAAGGACCACCTCATGATCATCACCCCCGACGAGGGCGGTATGAAGCGCAGCATCTTTTATTCCCACGTGCTGGGCGTGGACCTGGGCATGTTCTACAAGCGCCGGGACTACAGCAGGGTGGTGGACGGCCGCAACCCCATCATGGCCCACGAGTTCCTGGGCGCCAACGTGGAGGGCAAGGACGTCGTCGTCGTGGACGACATGATCTCCTCCGGCGACAGCGCCATCGACGTGTGCGGCAAGCTCAAGGAGCTGGGGGCCGAGCGGGTCTTCTTCTGCGCGGCCTTCGGGCTGTTCTCCTCGGGGCTCGCCCGCATGGACGCCGCCTACAAGGCCGGCCTCTTCGACAAAATCTTTACCGGCGACATGCTCTACGCCCCGCCGGAGCTCCTCGAGCGCCCCTGGTACGTCTCGGTGCGCATGTCGAAATACATCGCCTACCTCGTCGATACACTCAACCACGATATGTCCATCTCCAAGCTCCTCAACCCCGCCGACAGAATCCAGCGCCTCCTGGTGGAGCGCGGCTACCGCCTGGGGTAACGATCTTCATTCCTTCCCATACTTCCTGCACATCTCCCCCGCCATCTCCCGCAATTCCTGCTCTTCCTCCCCGTCCCCCTCAACAGCCTTATAGTTCCGCATCCAGTCCAGCTCCATGCGGGACATCTCCTCATAGAACCGGTTCCCGGCGTAGGCCGTGCGCCCCAGGGGCCTCTGCTTGGTATCCAGGGAGAACCGCCGCCCGCCGAAGTGCGCCGCCAAATGCGAGAAGAACCCCCGCCAGCGTTTGGCGCACAGGCTGCCCAGCAGGCCGCCCCACTCCCGCCACGCCTGGCCGTACAGCTGGTACCCGAATTTCTTATGCACGCCCCCCGCGCCGTAGAGGCTGTGCTGCAGCAGCATCACCAGCTCGAAGTTGTTGCGTTCGGCGTCCATTTTGGCGCAGCCCCTGGCCCGCCCCAGGTGATAGTCCAGCGTGAAGGCCTCCTCACGGCGCAGCAGGCGGTCGCAGTCCTCCAGCAGAGCCAAAAAATCGTTGGCTCCTCTCTCGAACATCCTCGCGTCTTTCAGATGAAAACCCTCCATGGCCTGGAGATAGCATTCCCGCGCCTTGGCGCTCAGCGCCTGCCGCAGAATATCGCACAGGTCGTATTCCCAACCCGGCATCTCGCTATTGACCTGCAACAGCAGGTTTGCGCACTGCAACAGCGACGCGCTGTGATACCCCGCCTGCGTCCCGTCGCCGGGGCCCGTGGGCTCCAATCGCATCGCCGGCCGCATGCAGAACACCGAACCCGGCGCGGCGCCCTGCTGGGCGTAGGCCGTATCGCACAGCAACCGCAGAGCCGCCGCGCCCTCCGCCTGGTCCGTGCCGTAGCGCCGCCGGGCGTAATCGCGCAGCCAATCGTCCAGATCAACGCCCTCCGCCCGTGTCAAGCTCTCCATGTATAAGGTATACAGCAGCGGGTTGCTCTCCGGCTCGTCCGCGCGGCATTCCCGCGC
>WQTL01000082.1 GCA_009786275.1 Bacillota bacterium
CCCGCCCTGCGCCGCGGCGGTAAAATCCTTCGCGTAGGCGGAAAGCCAGACGCGGCCCGTCCGCACCGGCGGCGGGGGAGGCGCAGGCTCCGCCGGCTGAACGATTGCCTGAATCTCCGGTTGTACCGCCGGCCTGGGCTGCGAAAGCGCGGCGGCCGAGGCCCTGTTGGCGGGCATCTGCGCGCGCATCATTTGGGAGGCCTGCGCCGGCCTGCCGCCGCGGTAAGGGCACTGGCCGTACGCCGCGGGTTTCCTTGTATCCACTCGAACCACTCCCTGCAATTTATAATGGGAAAAACCTGTATTTAATTCTTGTATCCTTACTATTGCATCCTATGCGCACGGCGGGAAAAAGTTCCTTGCGCCGCGTTATTTTCGGCGTGCGGTTGTGGGCAACCGCCCCTACCGATCAGGCTTCCCCTGCCTTGTGGTTACGTAGCTCGCTCTTGCTTAATCCCCCAGGCTCCCTCTCGCAGAGGGAGCTCCGCCCGCAGGCGGTGAGGGTGTATCGCGGAGCGACGTACCTCGTGCGGCTTCTCCCCGCTGTAGGGGCGGCATACTTGCCGCCCCTACACAAAAAAACCCACACCAATCCCATTGCATTTCCCGGTTCAATCTGTTATACTTACCCTAGAATCTATATACGAGGTGCTTCCCATGACCATCTTCAAAAACGCCCATTTCATCTCCTGCGAAAAAGAAAACCGCGAATTCACCGTTCTGGCGGAGGACAAAGGCCGCATCGTCTGGTGCGGCGGCGAGGTACCCGCGCCGTACGCCTCCTGCCCCGCCGTGGACCTCGGCGGCAAGACCGTCGTGCCCGCCTTCGCCGATACCCACATCCACTTCGCCTCCCACGCCCTGTTCGAGTCCACCCTGGACGTCCGCGACGCCGGGGATTTCGCCCAGCTGGGGCAAATGCTCCGCGATTACGAGGCCCGCACGCCGAAGCAGAAGCTCAGCGTGTGCTTCGGCTGCTGCGCCCACACCGTGAAGGAAGGCCGCCTTCCCGACAAAGGCGACCTCGACCTCTATACCACCCGCCCCACCATGATCGTCAAATACGACGGCCACGCGGGCGTGGGCAACTCCGCGCTGATCGACTCCCTGCCGCAGGCGCTGCGGGCCGACCCCGGCTTCAACGCCGCCACCGGCTGGATGACCCAAAACGCCTTCTACGAGGGCGTGAATTTCATGACCGCCCAGATCTCCCCTCTCTCCATCCTCGCGGGCCTGCAAAAAACGGCCGACGCCATGGCACAGCGCGGCATCGCATTGATCCACGCTGTTGAGGGCGTCGGCTTCAAGAACGACATCGACCTGGACATGATGCGTTTCGCCGCCCGTGGCCTTCCCCAGGATTTTAGAATTTTCTTCCAAACCATGGACATCGCGAAGGTGCAAAAGCGCAAGCTGCCGCGTATCGGCGGCTGCTTCCGCCTGGCGCTCGACGGCTGCTTCGGCTCGGAGGACGCCGCCCTGCTGGAGCCCTACGCCAACGACCCGGGCAACCGCGGCTTCCTCAACTATGAGCAGGCGCAGGTCGATCAATTCTGTGTGGACGCCAACCGCCAGGGCCTGCAAATCGCCGTCCACGCCATCGGCGACGCCGCCGTGGAGCAGGCCCTCACGGCCTTCGAGGCCGCGCGGCGCGACCTCCCCCGCCCCGACGCCCGGCACATCCTCATCCACGCCTGCCTGATGAGCGAAGCCCAGCAGGCCCGGGCCGCCGCGCTGGGCCTCGTGATCGCCACGCAGCCCGCCTTCCTCTATTGGCGCCACGAGCCCCAATCCTATCTGGACAGCATCTTAGGCGCACAGCGCGCCAACGCCATCATGCCGCTGAAGAGCTGGGTGGAGAAGGGCATCACCGTCACCGCCGGCTCCGACGCCCCCTGCACCATCCCCGACCCCATTCAGAGCATCCACTTCGCCTGCAATCACCCCGACCCGGCCGAGAGCCTCTCCGTCCTCGACGCCCTGCGCATGCACACCTCCCGGGCCGCCTGGAGCTGCTTCGACGAGAACCGCCGCGGCGCGCTGCGCGAGGGCCTGCTCTGCGATTTCGCGGTGCTCAGCGCCGACCCCCTCGCCATCCCGACGGGGCAATTGGACACACTCCGGATCGAGCGCGTCTACTTCCGCGGCAAAGAATACATCTCGAAGAACCGCGGCCTCCCAACCCTGATCGGCAAGGCCATCGCGGGCAAGGGATAACAATGTAGAGACGCACTGCCGTGCGTCTCTGCAAGATCCCCCTACACCAGCGCGAAATACATATACTGGTTCCCGCTGGCGTTCAGCGCGGGGCTGGTGGTTCCTATGTTGTACGCGCTGCCCGTGCGCAGGCGGAACCCGTTCTCGGTCAGCTCCACGCCCTGGGTGTTGCCGCTGGCCGTGGCCATGCCGAAGTACACCTGCGCCGTGGCCGCGCTGAAGTTCGTATACACCGGCGGCAGCCCCGGGCAGGCGATGAACACCGCGTAGGGCTTCGCGCCGATATTGAAGCTCTGCGAGGCCGCGCCGGTGCCCGCGTAGGTCCCGATGCGGAAGGGCATGTCCAGCCTGTCCTTCTGTGCCGGGGAAAGATGGATGTCCCCGTCGCCGATGTGCGTGCCGCACAGCAGCTCCTTGGGCAAAAACGAGGCCAGTGGCAGCCCCGTGCTCACCGCCGGGCAGAAGTCCGCCGCCACGTCGGCCCAGGCCTCCATCACGAAGGCGTCGGTATCCCTGTGGGCGGTGATCTCCTTGCAGCCGGAGGCGCGCAGGTTCAGGTCGCTGGCAAAGGTGAGCATGTCCAGCACCTGGGTGAAGATCTCGTGGCAGCGGCTGCCGCCGTCGCTGAAGGGCACGTGTATCCCCAGCCGCAGGCGGATGGCGGCGCTGCGGCAGTACTCCTGCCGTTGCAGCACGCCGTCGTTGT
>WQTL01000083.1 GCA_009786275.1 Bacillota bacterium
CTCGTATTTCCCAAACTAACTTCCGGTCATTTTTCTTCCCAGAGAAAATTCTACTCCCTCGTCCATAGTGGAACTTATGGTGGGAATTAACCGTTCTTTAAAATAAGCAAAAAAACCTTTACAAACCCTTCCATCTGTGCTATACTAACCTTTGTGCCGTTCCCCGGCAGACGGAATCACCGCCCGCTGCTGAGAAACCGGCGAATAATTTAACGAGGTGAACACACAATGACACAGGAAGAGAAGAACGCCGTCATCGCCGAATACGCCACCCACGAGGGCGACACCGGCTCCCCGGAGGTGCAGGTCGCGCTGTTGACCAAGCGCATCAACGACCTCACCGGGCACCTGAAGGTGCACAAGAAGGACCACCACTCCCGCCGCGGCCTGCTGATGATGGTCGGCCACCGGCGCAACCTGCTGACCTATCTGCAGAACAACGACATCGAGCGTTACCGTTCGCTCATCGTGCGTCTGGGCATCCGCAAATAGCGTGGGCATCGGGAGGCGGGGGCCAATCCTCCGCCTCCCTCTTACGGATTATAGGGGAACGAAATAATGCTTAATGCTTAATTCTTAATGCTTAAATTTCAGCCGGGCTGTGTTTGCATTAAGCATTAAGAATTAAGAATTAGGCATTGCACCCTTCTCCTTTGATCATAAAAAATTTTCCAAAAGGAGAAAGGTATGTTTTTTAAGGACTACAAACAGTACGAAACGCAGCTCGGCGGGCGGCCCTTTGCCGTGGAGATCGGCAAAATGGCGCAGCTGGCCGGGGGCGCTTGCATGGTGCGCTACGGCGAGACGAATATCCTGTGCACCGCCACCATGAGCGCCAAGCCCCGCGACGGCATCGACTTCTTCCCGTTGAGCGTGGACTTCGAGGAGAAGCTCTACAGCGTGGGGAAAATCCCCGGCTCCTTCCAGCGCCGTGAGGGCCGCCCCAGCGAGAAGGCCGTCCTGGCGGGCCGCGTAATCGACCGCCCCATCCGCCCGCTGTTCCCCAAGGACATGCGCAACGACGTGGGCGTGGTGGCCACCGTGATGAGCGTGGACCAGGACTGCCCCCCCGACATGGTCGCCATGCTGGGCGTGTCCATCGCGCTGAGCATCTCTGAAATCCCCTGGCGCGGGCCCATCGCGGGCGTAACCGTGGGCCTGGTGGACGGCGAGTACGTCATCAACCCCACCGCGGAGCAGCGCGAGAACAGCCGCATGAGCGTGGTCGTGGCCAGCACGGCTGATTTGGTCGCCATGATCGAGGCCGGGGCCAACGAGGTCAGCAACGACGAGATGTTCGGCGCCATCATGTTCGGCCACAAGGAGAACCAGCGCCTGGTGGAGTTCATCGCGGGCATCGCGGCCGAATGCGGCAAGGAGAAGATCGACTTCCCCTCCAACGACCCGCCCGAGGAGATGTATGAGGCCATCAAGGCCTTCGCCATCGAGGACGTGCGCGCGGCGCTGGACACCGACGACAAGCGCGTGCGCGACGAGCGCCTGAAGCCCGTCTACGCCAAGGTGCACGAGGAATTCGACGGGAAATACCCGGAGCTGCTGGATAAAATCGAGGACTGCCTCTATAAGACGCAAAAATACGCCGTGCGGCGCTGGCTGCTGGACGAGGGCAAGCGCGTGGACGGCCGCGGCATTGACGACATCCGCCCGCTGAACGCCGAAATCGACCTCCTGGACAGGGTGCACGGCTCGGGCATGTTCACCCGGGGGCAGACCCAGGTGCTCACCGCCACCACCCTCGGCCCCATGAGCATGGAGCAGAACCTCGACGGCATCGACGAGGAGGAGAGCAAGCGCTATATCCACCACTACAACTTCCCCAGCTTCTCCGTCAGCGAGACCCGGCCCTCCCGGGGCCCGGGCCGGCGCGAGATCGGGCACGGGGCCCTGGCCGAGCGCGCCCTGCTGCCCGTGATCCCCGAGGTGGAGGAGTTCCCCTACGCCATCCGCCTGGTGAGCGAGGTGCTCAGCTCCAACGGGAGCACCAGCCAGGGGGCCATCTGCGCCTCGACCTTGAGCCTCATGGCCGCCGGGGTGCCGATCAAAGCTCCCGTGGCGGGCATCAGCTGCGGCCTTGTCACCGAGGGCGAGCGCTTCATGACCATGGTGGACATCCAAGGGCTGGAGGACTTCTTCGGCGACATGGACTTCAAGGTCGCCGGCACCCACGCGGGCATCACCGCGATTCAGATGGACCTCAAGATCGACGGGCTGACCCCGGAGATCATCCGCGAAGCCCTGGAGAAGACTTACAAGGCGCGCCTGTATATCCTGGACGACGTCATGCTGCCCGTGATCCCCGAGCCGCGCAAGGAGCTGAGCAAGTGGGCGCCGAAGATGCTGATCACCACCATCCCGGTGGACAAGATCAGCGAGGTCATCGGCAAGCAGGGCAAGGTCATCCAGAAGATCTGCGCCGAGTGCAACTGCAAGATCGACGTGGAGGAGGACGGCAAAATCTTCATCTGCTCCACCGATATCGAGGACGCCCAGCGCGCGCTGTTCATGGTGGAGACCATCGCCAACGACCCGGAGATCGGCGCGATCTACAAGGGTGTCGTCACCCGCCTGATGGACTTCGGCGCGTTCGTGGAGATCGCCCCCGGCAAGGAGGGCCTGGTGCACATCAGCCGCCTGGACGTCAAGCGCACCGAGCGCGTGACGGATGTTGCCGCCGTGGGCGACGAAGTGATCGTGAAGGTCATCGAGATCGACGACCAGGGACGCTTAAATCTCAGCCGCCGCGACGCGCTCATCGAGGTGGAGGGTCTGGTGCCCGAGAATACGATTTCCGACAGGCCCCGGCCCAGCGGGCCGCCCAGGGGGCGCGACGACCGCAGGGGCGGCGGCGGGGACCGCAGGCCGGGCGGGCCGCCGAGAAGGTAACATGTGATTTTTGTGGCGGG
>WQTL01000084.1 GCA_009786275.1 Bacillota bacterium
ACTGTCAACGCCGATTTAATTTTGTAGGAAAACGCCAGCCAAATTATGCAGGGAAATGCCATCAGGGAATGGTGCAAGCGAGCGAAAAAGGCGCGTCACCTGCCCCGCCAGGCTTGACAGAACGCCGATAAAAATGCTGTAAAAATGTTGCCGACGGCGACGGGAACCACTGCAAGAGAAGATGCCTGACGCCGTCGGTCGCGCAGTGTAGCATTTTCATCGGCGTTCTATCAAGCCCAAGCCGCCTGCGGCGGTGGCTCCTCCCTGGTACCGCAGAGGGTTACGGCCTCTGGCTCAAGGAACCTTCTATCACCCTCCTTCGTTGCAGAAGTGCAGTATTTGCAAAAGCCATAGAACAGAACCCCAAGGGGGTCAGGAAGCCGGTTCAAAAAGAGTGTTCACGATGTGCTGCTTTTGCCTCATATGCTCCTTGCGTTCCTTAAGGCGGTAACTCTCGCCCTTGATGTTGATCACGGTGCAGTGGTGCAGGATACGGTCAAGGATGGCCGAAGCAATGGTGACATCGGCAAACACCTCGTTCCATTGCGAGAAGGTTTTGTTAGAGGTGAAGATCGTCGAGACCTTCTCGTACCGTTTAGCGATGAGTTGAAAGAAAAGGTTCGCGCCTTGAATGTCCATGGGGAGATAGCCAATCTCATCAATGACGAGCAGCCTGTACTTCCCGAGGATTTTCAGCTTATCTGGCAGCCGGTTTTCGAAATGCGCGGTCTTTAACTGTTCAATGAGCTGGTGGCAGTTGACGTAATACGTGGACCTTCTGTGGCTGGCAGCGACCATGCCCAGAGCCGTTGCCAGATGTGTCTTGCCCACACCGGGAGGGCCGAGGAAGACTATATTCTCGCCGTTTTCCAGGAATCTCATGGTGGCCAGCTCGTCAATCTGCCTCTTGTCAATGGACGGCTGGAAGCTGAAGTCAAAATCATTCAACCCCTTTTTCAAAGGGAAGCCAGAAGTCATCAGCTGTGTTTCATAGGCTCTCTTTCGCTTACTGTCGGCCTCCTCGGCCAAGATATGATCCAACACCTCCACGATGTTGAGATTGTCTTTCACGGCCCGTTCCAGATAGTTGTCGAGGATGATGAGGGTGTTTTTCATCTTGAGTGCCGAGAGGTTCTCACGGATACGGTCTATCATTAACTCACTCATAAAGCACCGCCTCGTCATACCGCCTCAAGTCATGCGGCTTTATGGGAAAGTCTATGATGTTGTCGCCGTCCATTAGCGTATTGTCGATGTCAAACCGCTGCTTTACAGTCAATTTCCTGTAATGGTGCGCGTTGACCACCATGTCCCTTTTCTGGTACGATATGCGGTGCAAGGCAATCTGCTTCCCTTCGTGGTAGACGGCAAGCATGTTGTCCAGCCCTATGACTGCCACATCCTTGCCGACATATTCTGAGGGGACTGAATACTGATTGCCGGCATAGCTGATGAGGCAGTCTTTGTATACTCGTCTGAGATTGATTTTGTCGATGATGTATTCACGTTTAAGCGGGTTGAGACCCTCCTTCTTCAACCGCTCAAACGGAATCTCGCCGGTTGTGGCGTGGATTTTCCCATTCACTTTATTGCACCAGGCCAGGGCTTGCCCATTGAGATCATCCAGTGAGTCGTACTTGATGCCCACCATGAAATTATCCCTGACAAACTGCACCGTGCGCTCCACCTTGCCTTTGGTCTGTCCACGGTACGGCCTGCACAGCACAGGTTTGAACCCGTAAAAACCGGCAAAGTCTTCGAACTGGCGGTTGAGTGTGCTGTCCTCCTGCTTCAGCAACCGTTTGATCACGACCTGTTTCATGTTGTCGTACAGCATCTCTTCCGGATAGCCGCCGAAGTAGTGGAATGCATTGGCATGACAGCGAATCATGGTGTTCGTGCTCATATCGGTTACGAACTCTATGTACCGCATCCGCGAGTACCCTAGTATCAGAAGGAAACAGTACAATTTCCTCCGCTTCCCGTCCTCTGCCACGCTATGCTCCTCGAAATATGCCCAGTCCATCTGCCCTTGCAGTCCCGGCATCGTCTCGAATCGGATCGCCGCTTTTTCCTCCAGCTGCTCTTTCTGGCTCCGCACATACGCCCGCACAATACTATGTCCACCATTGAAACCCAGCGCCTGTATCTTCTCCAGTATCCGCTCCGCCGAGTATGGCGCTTCCTCCAGCAACACCGCTATCTGCCCCTTATACCGGTCCAGTTTCGACGGCTTCGCTTCGCTCAACACGTACTCCGGCCGTGTGTCCGATTCCGCGTATTTCTTCGCCGTCCGTGGGTCAATGTTGTGCTTCCTGCCAATCTCTTTGTAACTCATCCCTTTTAACCGGTCATTTCGGATGTCCATCCAAGATCCTCCTTCCATTTCTTCACCCTTCCTGTCTTTTACAGACCGGAAGAGTTTACCATATCTCCATCCTGACCGGCACGTTCCTACATTTTTTAACTGGCGTTTTCTTTCATTTTATCACTGGCGCTGACAAAGTATGATATGACAGAGCTCGACGGCCCAGCCCTTGAGAAGGTTTGGACGCAGATCGCGCGTGTTACGCCGCTCTATCCCGACATTCGGCATTCCATCGCAATCGCCGGCAAAACCAGGGGGATGTTCGGGATTAACGCGCCTCATTATCTGATTTTCAGAAGCGAGGAAAAAGACGGCGCATATGAAAACATCGGCTTCATCGGCCAGCAGATGGATCTGTTCTTCTCTGAATCAGGGCTAGGCTCCTGCTGGTTGGGGATGGCGAAGCCGGAGGAAAAAGAGGAAAGCGCTTTGCCTTTTGTGATCAGCATGGCGTTTGGAAACTCTGCGGAACCTCTTCACCGCGGCCTTTCGGAATTCAAGCGCAAGCCCCTATCCGAAATCAGCGAAGGGACGGACGATAGGCTGGAAGTCGCCCGT
>WQTL01000085.1 GCA_009786275.1 Bacillota bacterium
CGGGTCCCTGCAATACCATGCCGAGAGGGGCGCCGCCGAGCTGTGGGGCCTGGATATTTCAAGCAGCCAGCTGGCTCTTGCAGATGCACGCTTGAAAGAGCATGGCCACACCGCGAAGCTGATTTGCGCGCCGATGGAGGCCGAGGCGGACATCCCGTGCGATTATTTCGATTACGTCTATTCCGTCTACGGCATCGGCTGGACGACCGACTTGCAGGGCACGTTCAACAAAATCGCGTCTTACCTGAAAAAAGACGGCATATTCATATTTAGTTGGCACCACACGCTGAACTACTGCGTGGCCTTCTCCATCCCGGAGCGAAAAGTTGTGCTGGAGGACGGCAAGCTGGTCTTCCATCGCAGCTATTTCGACGAATCATGGTTTCAGCTGCCCGTCCATGATACCGAAGTCATGCTCTGCAATCGGAAGATATCGACCTACGTCAACGCACTGGCTGGGGCAGGCTTTGCGATTGAGCGCATGATTGAGCTGCCGGGGCAATGGGCCGATGACGACAGCGACAAGGCGAAACGAGCCGACATGCTGCCGCTCTCCGTCTGCTTCAAGGCGAGAAAACTGTGAGGAGACAAGCCCTATGATCCCCAACCTGACCATCGGCGATCTCCAGATCGACTGCACGGACCCCGAACGCGCCCGCGATTTCTACGCCGCGCTGACGGGTTACGAGCAAATCGCTTCGCCCTATGGCCCTTCGCTGAAAACGCCCAACGGCCTGACGATCCTCTTCGCGGGGCTCGATATCCCGCATGCGCCGCCCGTCTGGCCGGAGGAGCCCGGCAAGCAGCAAAAGCAAATGCACCTGGATTTCGGGGTGGATCACCTGCGCCGCGCCGTAAAGCGTGCCATCCGCCTGGGCGCAACGAAGGCCGCGAAGCAATACAACCCCAAAGGCCATATTACGATGCTCGACCCGGACGGGCACCCGTTCTGTTTGTGCTTATGGCAAAAAAGCAAAGCCAAGGGCACCGGCGCGATTCTGAGTTGCGGCTTCAATGCCGATTGCCGGAAGACGGAGGATTTACGCGCGTTTTACGCGGAACTGACGCCTTGGGATCAAAGCATCCACCACACGGCATTGGAGGCCGAAGGCGGATTCGTGGTGCATTTCATGCAGGCCGATTTTGACTACATCCCGCCCGTCTGGCCGGAGGAGCCCGGCCGCCAGCAAAAGCAGATGCACTTCAATTTCCAGGCGGACGATCTGCCATCCGCTGTGGAAGAGGCCCTGCGCCTGGGCGCGGCCAAAGCCGCCGCGCAGTATGGCGGCGCGCAGTTCGTTACGATGATCGACCCGGACGGGCACCCGTTTTGTTTGTGCAAGAGATAAAATTATAATTTTCAGGAGGATTTCAGCATGACCGACAAAAAAGTAGCCGTCGTCAACGGCGCCGCCAGCGGCATCGGCAAAGCGACCGCCCTGCAATTCGACCGGGAGGGCTACGCCGTGGCGGCCTTCGACATCCAGGAGTCCGTACATGACCTGGTGCTCGCGGACGGCATCACCTTCCAGGGCGACGTGGCTTGCGAGGCCGACGTGGCCGCCTTCTTCGCGCAGGTGGAGGAGAAGTACGGCCGCGTGGACGTGCTCAACTGCAACGCGGGCGTAGTGGTGGTCAAGCCCCTGGAGGACACCGACTACGACGATTTTATGCGGGTGGCCACGGTGAACCTCGGCGGCACGTTCCTGTTCCACAAGTACGCCCTGCCCACCATGAAGCGCCAGCGCGGCGGCGCCATCGTGAACTTAGGCTCGGTCTCGGGGCACGTGGGGCAGACCCAGCACGCCATCTACGGCGCGACCAAGGGCGCGGTGATCGCCTTCACCCGGGCGGTGGCCTGGGAACTCGCCGAATACAACATCCGCGTGAACTCCGTCAGTCCGGGCTCGATTGATACCCCCATGCTGCGCGGCGACATCCAGCTGGAGAGCACGCGCACGGGCCTGCCCTTCGAGGAGGTCAAAGCGGAGCGCGAGAAGGAACAGGCCTTCTGCCGCTGGGCCGATCCGGAGGAGGTGGCCGAGGTCATCTGCTTCCTGGCAAGCGACAAGGCGTCCTTCGTCACCGGGGCCGATTGGCTGGTGGACTGCGGCTGGGTGGCCAAATAGATTTTAGATATTAGATATCAGATTTTAGATGGGAGGCTGCCATGGTTAGTTGCATGGACCTGATGCGTCCGGAAACCTACGAGGGCTTGCCCTATCGCATCTACATCCCGGAAAACTACGGCGCGGCGCAGCGGTACCCCCTGGTGCTATACCTCCACGGCATGGGCGAGCGCGGCGATGACAACCGCCTGCACATCAGCAAAAACAGCGTGATGGAGACCCTGCTGGAGCCGGAAGCCCGCGCGGCGTACCCCTGTATCGTGCTGGCCCCCCAGTGCCCGGAAAGCGATTTCTGGCCCGGCCTTGCGCCCGCGCTCATGGGCCTGCTGGAGCACACGAAGGCGGCGTATGCAATTGACCCCGCGCGTATCTACGTCACGGGGCTTTCCATGGGCGGCTTCGGCACCTGGGCGATGCTTACGGACTACCCGGACTATTTCGCGGCGGCGGTGCCCATCTGCGGCGGCGACCCGGAGGCAGCGCCCCTGTTCCGGCATGTCCCCCTCTGGGCCTTCCACGGCGCGAAGGACACCACGGTATACCCCGACGCCACCCGGGGCATGGTTGCGGCCCTGGCTCTGGCCGGCGCGCGGGACCTGCATTACACCGAATACCCGGAGGCGGCGCACAACAGCTGGGACAGGGCCTACCGCGAACCTGGCCTGTTCCCGTGGCTTTTTGCGCAGGCGAAAGTGTAGAGACGCACGGCAGTGCGTCTCCGGAAGCCGTCCGGTAAAAAGTCAAGCCCCTGATGGCAAAAAAATCGAGATTTTTTCACCCCCAGGGGCTTGTGCAGGGCAAACAAAAGGCACC
>WQTL01000086.1 GCA_009786275.1 Bacillota bacterium
CTTCGCCTCCGGCGGCTCGGACTTCCCCTCCAAGCACAAC
The DNA here is from genome assembly GCA_009786275.1 of Bacillota bacterium. Classification (GTDB taxonomy): domain Bacteria; phylum Bacillota; class Clostridia; order Oscillospirales; family Acutalibacteraceae; genus WRMQ01. The sequence goes on from WQTL01000086.1 coordinate 41, forward strand.
CAGGAGCTCTTCGGCGGCGGCGGCGGCGCGGGCGTCACCATCACGCCGGTGTGCTTCCTCGTCCTGCGCGACGGCGAAGTGACCATCAAGCACATCTCCACCTCGGAATCCTCCGTGGAGCGCGTGATCGGCATGGTGCCCGACCTCGTGGACAAGGTCACCTCCACCGCGGACAAGCTGATCAAGAAGTTCGGCAAGTCCGACGAGGAGGAGGTCATCGCCCAGGCGATCGCCGACGCGGTGGCCGAGGCGTAAGAGCGCAAGATAGTTCCGGCTTGACTTGCATATTCCACCTGCCTGTCCCATAGAAATAGGACAAAGGCGGGTGGAAATGTAATGACGCGAAAAAGAATACACATCTGTATGCTGTGCGCATGCCTGGCTTGGCTGACGTTTTCATCCGCGTTTGCGCAGGCGGAAACGGCGGCTGACCCCCTGGCCCTCTCGGCGAAATACGCCGTACTGCTCGACGCCGAGACCCTCCAGGTGCTCTACGCCAAGGACTGCGACGCGCGGGCCCCCGTGGCCAGCACCACGAAGATCATGACGGCGCTGCTTTTATTGGAGGCCGGCGGGCCCGAACGCGCCTTCACCGCCACCGGCCCTATGGTCCGCGTGGAGGGGACCTCCATGGGCCTGCGGGAGGGGGACACGGTGTCGCGCTACGCCCTGGCCTGCGGCATGCTGCTGGCCAGCGGCAACGACGCCGCCAACGCCGCCGCGATCCACCTGGCGGGCTCGCTGCCCGCCTTCGCCGACAGGATGAACCGCCGCGCCGCCGAGATCGGCATGGCGCGCACGCATTTCGTGACCCCCTCCGGCCTGGACGCCGAGGGGCACCTCTCCACCGCCTATGACATGGCGCTGCTGGGCCGCGAGGCGATCCGCAACCCCCTCTTCCGCGAGATCTGCTCCAAGGCCTCCGTCCGCGTCAGCTACGGCAACCCGCCCTACGCCCGCACCCTGAGCAACCACAACCGCCTGGTGCGCGAGCTGCCCGGCTGCGTGGGGATCAAAACCGGCTTCACGGACAAGGCCGGGCGCACCCTGGTCTCCGCAGTGGAGCGCGGCGGCCGCCTGCTCATCGCCGTCACTTTGCGCGCGCCGAATGACTGGGAGGACCACCGCAGGCTCTACGACTACGGCTTCGCGCAGTTCCACCCCATCGCCCTGGACGACGCCTCAGCCCCGGTGGCGAAGATGCCCGTGGCGGGCGGGGGCATGTCCCGGGTCAGCGTCCTGCTCTACGAGACCCCCGTGGCCCATGTGCGCGTGATGCCCTTCCGCATCCGCCGCGAGCTCCTCCTTCGCCCTTTCGAGTACGCGCCCCTGCCCGCCGGCAAAGTCGTGGGCATTGCCCGTTACTACGCCGGCGACGTGCTTCTGGCCGAAATCCCGCTGGTGACGCAGGCCGCCGTGGGGCCCGCAAGGCCCAGGGAATCGAAGGCGAAGCAGGGGGTGTGGGGGAGGATCAAACAATTTTTTAGGAGATAGCATAACGGGTAACCGCTCTGCGGTACACCCTCAGTCACGCCGAGCGTGACAGCTCCCTCTACGAGAGGGAGCCTGGGGGATTAAGCAAGAACGACATTTCGTTCCACTATCTTGTAATTGCATGTTCAGTTCATACCTAATCCCCAAGGCTCCCTCTCGTAGAGGGAGCTCCCGCCTCGGGCGGGTGAGGGTGTACCGCGGGGCGGCTGACCGCCTTGCCATAATTTTGATGTTTTAAAGAGGGACACATCCATGCCTGAACCCATCCGCCTCCAAAAATACCTTGCCGAGCGCGGCGTCGCCTCCCGCCGCGGCGCGGAGGAGCTCATCCGCTCCGGCCGGGTGACAATCAATGGCCGCAAGGCTGAGATCGGCATGTCCGTCGATCCCGGCAGGGACCTTGTCGCCGTGGACGGCAAAAACCTGGGCCAGCAGAGGGATAGGCCCGTGGTTCTGATGCTGCACAAGCCCCGGGGCTACGTCACCACCATGGACGACCCCCACGCCGCGCGTACCGTGGCGGAGCTCGTGGCCGACTACCCGGCCCGGCTGTTCCCCGTGGGGCGCTTGGACAAGGACTCCGAGGGCCTGCTGCTCATGACCAACGACGGCGATCTGGCCAACGCGCTCACGCACCCCTCCAGTCACGTACCGAAGGTGTACCGGGTCACGCTGCGCGGGCAGGTGAGCGACGCCCAGCGGGACAAGCTCTCCGCCGGGATGCTCCTCGACGGCAGGCGCACGCAGCCCATCGAGCTGCGCGGCCTGCTGGAGGAGCCGGGCCGCACGGTGCTGCAATTGACCCTGCGGGAGGGCCGCAACCGGCAGATACGCCGCATGTGCGAGGCGCTGGGGCTCGAGGTCCTGCGGCTCAAGCGCACGGCTTTGGGCCCGCTGAAGCTGGGCCTGCTCAACGCCGGGCAGTGGCGCGAGCTCACGGCGGAGGAAGTGCGGCGGCTGAAGGGGTAAAAACAACGTAGAGACGCACGGCAGTGCGTCTCCGAATGAAAGCATTATTATGGTTTGAGACGCACTGACGTGCGTCTCTACACTTTTTATTTCGTATTCATCTGCCTCTGCGCCATCACCAGCCCATAATAGATCCCCTTGCGCTCCAGCAGCTCGCGGTGCGTGCCGAACTCGGCCACCCGGCCCTTGTCGATCACGGCGAGATGCCTGGCGTGGCGCAGGGTGCTCAGGCGGTGGGCGATGGCGATGGTGGTGCGGCCCTGCACCAGGCGCTCCAGGGCCTGCTGGATCTTCTGCTCGGTCTCGGGGTCCAGGGCGCTGGTGGCCTCGTCCAGGATGAGGATTTTCGGGTCGCGCAGTACGGCTCTCGCGATGGCCACGCGCTGCCGTTCCCCGCCGCTGAGGTTGTGGCCGTCCTCGCCCACCAGGGTGTTGTAGCCGTCGGGCAGGCCGATGATGAACTCGTGGGCGTTGGCCAGCCTG
>WQTL01000087.1 GCA_009786275.1 Bacillota bacterium
TTTCGCTCATCTTCTCGGCCCGGGCCTCCTCGGCGGCCTTCTTGGCGGCCTCGCGCTCGGCCTCCACCTTCTCCTGGGCGGTGTTGTTGACCCCCACGGCCGTGCGGATGATGCGCAGCTTGGTGCGGTCTGCCCCGGTTTCGACGATGATGCTGTCCTCCTTCACGGTGACGACCCGCCCCATGATGCCGCCGATGGTGGTGATCTCGTCGCCGATGGAGATGTTGTCGCGCATGGCCTGCTCTTCCTTCTGGCGCTTTTTCTGCGGGCGGATCATGGTGAAATACATCACGCCCACCATCCCCACCAGCAGGAGGATCATCTGCCAGCTGCCGCCCTTATTGTCCCCGCCGGCGCTCCCGCCGGCCAACATGTTCAACAGGCTGAAACTCATTCGTTATGCTCCTCTTCCCAAATTTATTGGCATATTTCATTTATTATAGCGCATCGGGCGCGGGAAAGCAAGAGATTTTTTCTGTATGCGGCGAAATCGCGCAGTATTTACAGGTTGTTCAAACTTTTGCTTGCCAACCCGTGTGGCAAGTGATATAATAACATAATCTTGTTTTGAAAGGAGCCTTCCCGATGCCCATCAATATCGACGCCCTGCTGCCCGCGCGCAGCGTACTGGAAATGGAGAATATCTTCGTGATGAGCCGGGAAAAGGCCATGCACCAGGATATCCGCGCCCTGCGCATCGTGATATTGAACCTGATGCCCGCCAAGATCGAGACCGAGACCCAGCTGCTGCGCCTGCTGAGCAACACCCCCATCCAGGTGGACGTGGAGCTGCTGCAGACGGCCACCCACCGGCCGAAGCACACCCCGCAGGAGCACCTTCTGCAATTCTACAAGACCTTCGGCGACATCAAAGGCGAGCGCTACGACGGCATGATCGTCACGGGCGCGCCGGTGGAGCACCTGCCCTTCGAGGATGTCGATTACTGGCCGGAGCTGTGCGAAATCTTCGACTGGGCGCAAAAGAATGTGTATTCCACCTTCCATATCTGCTGGGGGGCGCAGGCGGGTCTGCATTACCGCTACGGCGTGCCGAAGGTGCCCCTGCCGGGCAAGCTGTTCGGGGTCTACGCCCACCGCCTGCTGGACCCTATCCACCCCCTGGTGCGCGGCATGGACGACGTCTTTTGGGCGCCGCACTCGCGCTACACGGAGGTGCGCCGCCAGGATATCGAGGCCGTGCCGGCGCTGCGGATCATCGCCTGCTCGCGGGAGGCCGGGGTGCACCTGGTGAGCGACGCGGACTGCCGCAACATCTACGCCATGGGGCATTCGGAGTACGACCGCGAAACCCTGGCGAAGGAATATTTCCGGGACTTGGGCAAGGGCCTGGATATCCAGGTGCCCTGCAACTATTTCCCCGGGGACGACCCGAAGCGCAGGCCGAATATGTGCTGGCGCGGCGCGGGGAGCCTGCTGTTCTCCAACTGGCTGAACTACTTCGTATACCAGGAAACACCCTATGATTTGGAGGCGCTGCATCGATGAAAATTCTGGTCGCCGGCGCGGGCCACGGCGGGCTGACAGCCGCGGGCATTCTGGCCGGGCGGGGCCATGACGTCACGATATTCGAGCGCGCCCCGGAGGAAGCCCTGGGCTACGACTGGACGGACATCTTCAACATGCGCTGCTTCGGCGAGGCGGGCCTGCCCATGCCGGCGGAGGGCGCCTACCACCGCGTGCCCGATTTCACGTTCCACAACCCCGCCCATACCGTGCGGGTCACGGCCGTGGTGCCGAAGGAGCGCTCGGAGATGGGCATGGAAAGGCGCGATCTCCTGCGGCACCTGATCAAGTTTGCCCGGGAGAGCGGGGCGGCGTTGGAATTCGAAACGAGCGCGGAAGCGCCCCTGGTCGAGGGCGGCCGCGTGGTTGGCCTTGCCGTAAAAGACAAAGCGGGCCGGCGGGAGATTTCCGCCGACCTGGTGATTGACGCCGCGGGGATGGATTCCAACGTGCGCAGACAACTACCGGAGGCCTGGGGACTGACGAAGGAATTCCGCAGGGACCAGTATTTCACGGTCTACCGCGCGTTCTATAACCGCACGGACGCAGCCCCCCTGATCGACGAGCCCTTCAACGTGTACTTCTATCCCCTGGGCCGCCGGTCCGTGGCCTGGGTCGCCCGGGAGGAAGAATACGTGGACATCATGTGCGGCAGCTTCGGGGATACCACCCGGCAATACGCCGAGGAGGTCAGGGCCTCCCTGCTGGAGCGCCACCCCGAGTTCGGGGGCGAGGTGCTGCGGGGCGGGCGGATCGTGAAAATCCCCGTGCGCCGCCCCGTGAGCCGCATGGTGGCGGACGGCTACGCCGCCGTCGGCGACAGCGCGGGCATGACCGTGCCCCTCATCGGCTCGGGGATCACCAACGCCATCCGGGCCGGCAGAATGCTCGCCGACGCCGTGCTGGCCGCGCGGGACCTCACGGCGGCCTCGCTGTGGCCCTACCAGGCGGAATATATGCGGCGCATCGGCGCGGTGCACGCCTGCCTGGACCCGCTGAAGGCCATGATGCTCTCCGCCGGGCCCGGGACGCTGGACTTCATCTTCGAAAAGCGCATCCTGGAGGCCGCCGACATGGCCAAGGCGCGTACCGGGCAGGAGATCGGCTTCACCCTGCCGCAGATGGCCCAGCGGGGCCTGCGCGGCGCGGGCGACCTGCCGACCATGCTGAAGATGGCCGACAGGCTGTCCGCCAGCAAGAAGCTCAGGCGCCGCGCCCTGCGCATCCCCGCGCGCTACGACGAAGCCGCCGTGCGGGCCTGGGCGAAGGCGTACGACGCGATTTAAAGCACCATTCGCCCGCGAGGGGGGGGAGCAAACCCTCACGGCAGCCAGTCCTCCAGCACGTCGATGATATGCCTGGGCGACACCTGGTTGCGGCGGAGCAGGGCCTCCAGCTGCCTGGCGCGGCTCCCGCTCGCGCAGACGTCGTTGACCGCGCACAGCAGGCGCGGCCGCCCCCCGCC
>WQTL01000088.1 GCA_009786275.1 Bacillota bacterium
GGGCCGGAGATCTCCGAGCTGCTGGGCCGCCTGGGCAAACAAACGCAGTTCATCGGCGGCCTGCGCGTCACCGACCGCGAGACCGCCGAGGTGGTGCAGATGGTCCTGGCGGGCAAGATCAACAAGGGCCTGGTGGCCCTCATGGAGAGCTTCGGGCGCCACGCCATCGGCCTTTCCGGCATGGACGGCCGCATGATCCTCGCGCGGCAGCTGGACCCCCGCTTGGGCTTCGTGGGCGAAATCGCGGAGGTGGACCCCATGCCCATCCGGGCCGTGCTGGATAACGGCTATATCCCCATCGTCTCCACCATGGGCTGCGACAAGCAGGGCGACGTCTACAACGTAAACGCCGATACCGCCGCCGCGGGCATCGCCGCCGCCCTGGGGGCCGAAAGCCTCATCTCCATGTCCGATATCCCCGGCCTGCTGCGCGACGTCACCGACGAAAGCACCCTCATCCGCCGCGTGCGCCTGGACGAGGTCCCCGCCCTGGAGGCCGAGGGCGTGATTTCCGGCGGGATGATCCCCAAGGTGGAGTGCTGCGTGCGGGCCCTGCGCGGCGGCGTACGCCGGGTGTTCATCCTCGATGGCCGCGTGGAGCACTCCATCCTGATGGAGGTGCTCACGGACGCGGGCATCGGCACGATGTTCGTGGTTTAATTGCTTTGCTCCCCCCGGCGCGATGGTGCTCCGCACTGCCTTCATCAGTCACCCGAGGTGACAGCTTCCTCCACGGGAGGAAGCCTTGGGGCCTAAGTTAAACGACATCTGCGCCAACTAACTTGTATTTGCATATTAAATAACCGATGGTTAATGCACATTGTAGGGGACGGCCTGCGGACGTCCCAAGCAAAAAGCTTCATTTTTAAGGCCCAGGGACGTCCGGAGGCCGTCCCCTACAGAGTGCGCTGGCCTTAACTCAAAGATAGAAGGAGGCCCCCATGTATCTCTTCCCCCACACCATCGCCTCCTGGCACGATTGGGGCAAGGTCTACCAGTCCATCCCCGCCTTTACGCCCCTGGCGGCGCACATCCTGCGCAAGGAAAACCTGCCCGCCGCCCCCCTGGAGCACCTCACCCCGGGCACCAACGCCGTGTTCCGGGCAGGGGACTATGTGCTCAAAATCTACGCCCCGCCGGAGAGCGGCTTCACCGACGAGCTGCAAACGGAGATTTTCGCCCTGCGGCGCGCAGAGCGGCTGGGCGTGCACGCGCCGAGGCTGATTGCCGAAGGCAGGGTGCATGATAAGTACGATTTTGACTATATGGTCATGGAGTTCATCGAGGGCATAGAATTCTGCGAGGCCGTAAAGACCATGACGGAGGAGGAAAGATTCGGATTTGGCCGAACGCTGCGCGCCGTCACGGGCAAAATGAACACCCCCTGCGAAGCGTTCAACGGCATTGATGTAATTCACGATAAAAACCGTCAATGGCGTTGGGGCAAATTTCCTGAACAATTCAAAAAAGAGCGTCTTGCCTATAAAAATGCACATGAATTTGGTGAAAAGGTATTCGTTCACGCCGATATAGGCAGTGATAACATGATTTTATCGACCGATGGAGAACTTTATATAATCGACTTTGCCGATGCTGTAATGGCTCCAATCGAATATGAGCATGCGCTTGTAGCGATTGATGTTTTTGAATTTGACCCCGCGTTGCTGCATGGCTTTTTTGGAAACTATACAGCAAGCGGGCTGGCGGAACTATGCTTCAACGGATTATTAATTCATGATTTCGGCGGCGACACGATTGAAGAGCATATCGGTAAACCGAGCGAGTTTCAATGCTTGGATGATTTGCGAACAAGGCTGAAACAGAAAATAGATGAAAAAGCGAAAGGAGCCTTCGCATGACCGTGCGCCCCATGACCATCGCCGACTATCCCGCCCTGCTTGCCCTGTGGAACGCCTGCCTGGCCTCCGCGCGGGACATGGACGACACCCCTGAGGCTGTCGCGCGTTTTTTGCGGCGCAACCCGGGATTGAGCGTCGTCGCACTTGAAACCACCCCAGCCTGCGGCCACCCCTCCCAGGAGGGGAATGTTATAGGCAGCATTCTCTGCGGGCACGACGGGCGGCGGGGCTATCTCTATCACGTGGCGGTGGATGCCGCGCACCGGCGGGGCGGCGTAGCCCGGGCGATGGCCGAGGCCTGCCTGGCGGCCCTGCGCGCCGAGGGGATTTCCAACTGCGCGCTGATCGCGTTCACCAGCAACGGCGCGGGCAACGCCTTCTGGGAGGCCATGGGCTTTGACAGGCGCGGCGAGATTTATTACAGGGAGAAAGCGTTATGACCATACGCGTGATGACCATCGAAGACCACCCCGCCGTCCACGCCCTGTGGGCCTCCCTGCCGGGCATCGGCCTGCACGAGCACGAGGACTCCCCGGAGGGCATGGCCTACTACCTGAAGCGCAACCCGGAATCGTGTTTTGTGGCATTGGAAGGCGATGCGCTCATCGGCGCTGTGCTGTGCGGAAATGACGGGAGAAGAGGCTATATCAATCATTTGGCTGTGGCGCAGGAGCACCAGGGCAAGGGCCTGGGCCGCGCGCTGGTGAACGCCTGCCTTGCCGCCATGCGAAACGAGGGCATCCGCCGCTGCTGCTTTGTGACCTATCGCAGCAACGACGAGGGCAACGCCTTCTGGGACGCCGTGGGTTCCGTGCGCCGGGACGAGGCGCTATACAGAAGCATAGGGACAGAGCAAAACCTGTAGTACCAAGTCCGCGCTAATACTTGACAATCCATACAACATATGATATACTTACGGAAAGAACTGTAGGAGGTGTCATATGGAGAACACGGTGATCATGTTAAGCGCGGAGCAGCGGAAGGCGTTGGAAGATTTCAGCAACAAAGGCACACACAGCGCGAAGTTGATCAAGCGGGCGAGGGTGATTTTGGCGCTGGATCGAAACGGGAAAAAGGAGCACCTGCGCATTACGAGAATCGGCGATCAGGTTGGGCTGTCACGGCAGGCG
>WQTL01000089.1 GCA_009786275.1 Bacillota bacterium
GGGTGTCTGCCTGCTGCTTGCCGGCACCAGGCGCCTGCGCAAGCTGCCCGCCCCGGTGTGGCTCCTGCTGATCCTGGCGATCCTGGTGTTCGGCGTCTACGGGCTCGGCTATGACGCCTCGGCCTTTCTTTATACGAGATTTTAGATGTTAGATAGTAGATATTAGATGTCAGATTGGAGGTGGGTTGTTTGAAAAAAGTCCTTTCGCTTGTACTTTCCATAATACTTTTTCTGCTTGTGCTCTTCGGCGCGCAGAATTTGCTGATCCCCAAATACATGGACAAATCCCGCGAGGGCGTGCTCACGCGGGAATACTACGCCGACGCCCACCGCAACGACGTGCTGATCATCGGCGACTGCGAGGCCTACGAGAACATCTCGCCCGTCACGCTGTGGGAGGAATACGGCTACCCCAGCTTCATCCGCGGCAACGCCCAGCAACTGCTCTGGCACGCCTGGGCCATGCTGGAGGACGCCCTGCGCCACGAGACCCCCAAGGTGGTGGTGCTCAGCGTGCTGGCCATGATGTACGGCGAGCCCCAGAAGGAAACCTATAATCGAATGGCCCTGGACGGCCTGCGCTGGTCCCGCACGAAATATGAGGCCATCAAAGCCTCCATGATGGAGGATGAAAGCCTGGCCTCGTATGTCCTGCCCCTGCTGCGCTTCCACGAGCGCTGGAACGAATTGGGCAGCGCCGACTGGCAATACTATTTCTCGCGGCGGCAGGTGGGCATCGCGGGCTTCGTTATGCGCAGCGACGTGAAGCCCGTGCCCGAGGGCTGGGAGTCCAACCCAAAGCTGCTGCCCAACTACGACTTCGGTGAAATGGCCTGGGAATACCTCGGCAAAATCACCGCCCTGTGCGAGGAAAAAGGCATACAGCTCGTGCTGTTCAAGGCTCCGAGCCTCACGCCCCACTGGTACGGCGAATGGGACGCGCAGATCGTCCAATACGCGGCAGAGCACGGCCTCGCCTACCTCAACGCCCTTGACAAGATAGCCGAAATCGGGTTAGACTATACCCTGGATACCTACGACGCGGGGCTGCACCTCAACCGCCAGGGGGCCGAAAAGATGTCCCGGTATCTCGGCGCGTATCTCAAGGAGCACTGCCCCGAGCTCATCGACCGGCGCGGCGAACAAGCTTATATCGACGACTGGGCCGTGAAATCCGCGCAATATTACGCCATGCAGGCCGCGCAGGAAAAAGAGATTGCCGAAAGCGGCGCGGTGGAGACGTTCTTTGTGCCGAAGTAGCGGCTGTAGGGGCGGCATTCTTGCCGCCCGCATATGCACACGAAGATCGTTTTTCTTCGGGCGGCAAGAATGCCGCCCCTACAGATATGACAACACTACAGATTGGAGAGACCCCCATGAAAAAGTTCATCGCATGCCTTTTGGTTGGCCTGTTCGCCCTTGCGTTTGCCGCCTGCGACAACGACAATCCCCCTGCCACTACCACCGAAAACAAACCCACGCAGTCCACTCCCGGCACTGCGCAGGACATCTATTTTGCCCCGAAGGGCGTGCGGCTGGAGATCGGCATGCTCCCCGAAGGCCCCCTGGAGGCCCTGGGCGAGCCCAAGAGCACCTTGGAATGCCCCAGCTGCGCCATTCCCAACGCCATGGATACGGATTACAACTACCCGGGCTTCAAGCTCACCGTAACGCAGCCAGAGGATGGCAGCCCCTATATCGCTGCCATCCAGCTGATCGACGACACCTACACCATCCCCGGGGGCGTCACCATCGGCAGCACGCTTGAGGAGATCACCGCGGCCTACGGCACGGATTACCGGGAGGATAACGGCCACTACTATTACACCCAGGGCTTAAGCGTGCTTCACTTCGCCACGGAAAACGGCAAGGTGTCGCAGATTCTGTATGAATACGATTTGGACCATTAAAGCGCGACCCAGGCGCTGTCGTTTTTCGAGCTTTCCACGCAGGCACGGATGAACTTCACGCCCGCGATGCCCTCGTCCACGCCGGGAAAATCCAGGTCGGCCGCGTCAAGCGCCCGGCCGGATTTTTGTTTCAGCAGGGCGTCGGCGAAGCGGGAATAGATATTCGCGAAGGCCTCGTGGTAGCCCTCCGAATGCCCCGAGGGCAGACGGCTGGCGGCGTCCGGGCACAGATAGCCGCGGCCCCTGTTGAGGGTCTGCGTGGGCTCGCCGGCCCTGGTGAAGCGCAGCACGTTGGGGAACTCCTGCTCCCACTCCAGGGAGCCCTTCGTGCCGTAGACGCGCAGCTTCAGCGCGTTGTCGTTGCCCACCGCCACCTGGGACGACCAGTACATCCCTGTCGCGCCGTTTTCGTACTCCAGCAGCACGGCGCTGTTGGTGTCCAGAACCCTATCCGCGCCGACGATGTCGAGCCTGGCCAGCAGGCGCTTGATCTTCAGCCCCGTGACGAAGGCGGCGGTGTGCTCGATGTGGCTGCCGATGTCCCCCGTGCAGTTGGAGCAGCCCGCGTAGCCCGGGCTCGTGCGCCAGGCGGCCTGGCGGCTTTCGCCCTCGATGACCTCGATGAGCCAGTCCTGCGGGTATTCGCCCATGACCATCAGCACTTCGCCGATCTCGCCCGCCCGCACCATCGCGCGGGCCTGGTGCAGCATGGGGTAGCCCGAGTAGGAGTACATCACGCAGAACAGCAGCCCTTTTTCCTCCGCCAGCCGTTTGAGCTCCTGCGCCTGCGCCGCGGTGAAGGTCAGGGGCTTTTCGCATACCACATGGACGCCGTTTTCCAGGAAGGCCCTGGCGGCGCCGTAGTGCGCGTAGTTCGGCGCGGCGATCACGGCGAAGTCGATGCCGTCCGCGCGCGCGCCCTCCGCCCGGGCCATGGCCTCAAAATCCGGGTAGAGCCGCTCCCCCTCCAGGCCCAGCCCCGCGCCCGTGCGCCTCGTGACCTCGAAATCCCGGGAGAACGCCCCCGCCGCCAGGACGCATTTGCCGTCGAAGGCCGCCGTCTTGCGGTGGACGTCGCCG
>WQTL01000090.1 GCA_009786275.1 Bacillota bacterium
CCTGGGGTTTCGTGAACCCCACCTGCCCCACCGGCGCCGTGCCCTGCGACCTGCGCCGTGTCCTCCCCGCGCCCGTGACCTCCGCCATGGCGCAGGCCCTGCCCCTCCTCGCCCGCCAACTGAGTTGCTTCGCCCGCCCCGAGGCCCTCCTCACCGGCCCCGAGACCCGCAGCTCCTCCCCCGTGCGCCTCCCCCGCGATGAAACCGGCCAAAGCAACATCCACGGCCTCTACCCCTGCGGGGAGGGCGCGGGCTACGCCGGCGGCATCGTGAGCGCGGCGGTGGACGGCATCCGGGGCGCCTGGCAATGCTTAGCCCACCCGTAGGGCGGCATTTTTGCGAACCTTAGCTGCGCCAAAGTAGTGCCGCCCGCTAAATATCTACCCGCTCCCCACCTAATCCCCCAAGCCCCCTTCGCTCGCGAGGGGGGATGTCGCCGCAGCGACAGGGGGGAGCCTTTGTTGCAAACTTTCTCCTTGCCTTTTTTGTTCACCTATGTTATAATTCCCCCTATAAGGGAGGTCATTCTTTATGCAACTGCCGCAAAATAAGTGGGAAATGAAGGAGCTGCTCGTCACGCGCCTGAGCCGCTTCCTGGGCGTCGCCCCCCGGGACGCCGACAACCAGCATTACTACCGGGCCCTGGCGGGCCTGCTGCGCGATCTGCTCGGGGAGATGCGCGCGTCATTCTCGCTGGATCAGCGCGAATCCAAGCGCGTGTACTACCTCAGCATGGAGTTCCTCATGGGCCGCTCGCTGAAGAACACCCTGTTCAACCTGGGGCTCACGCAGCTGGCGGAGGAGGCCCTGGCCGATTTCGGCGTGAAGCTCGAGAAGCTCTACGACTGTGAGCCCGACCCGGGCCTGGGCAACGGCGGCCTGGGCCGCCTGGCCGCCTGCTACCTGGACGCCCTGGCCAGCCAGGGCATCCCCGCCACGGGCTATTCGATCCTATACGAGTTCGGCATCTTCCAGCAACGCCTGTTGGAGGGCTGGCAGAGCGAGCTGCCGGACTTCTGGCTGCCCGGCGGCAAGGTCTGGCTGGTGGAGCACGACGACCAGTCCCAGACGGTCAGCTTCGAGGGCAGCGTGGAGGAGCACTGGATGGACAGCTACCACCAGGTGAGCGTCACGGGCGCGAAAACCGTCACCGCCGTGCCCTTCGACATGATGGTGGCCGGCATGGACGGCCGCGGCGTCTCGCGCCTGCGCCTGTGGAGCGCCAAGAAGCAGGACATCGACATGCAGAGCTTCATCAAGGGCGACTACCTCGCCTCGGTGGAGGAAAACGCCATGGCCGAGATGATCTCCAAGGGCCTCTACCCCACCGACGACCACCCCGAAGGCAAGGCCCTGCGCCTGCGCCAGCAGTACTTCCTCGTATCAGCCACCATCCAGGAGATCGTCCACCGGCACCTGCGCGACCACGGCAAGGCCGATACCCTGCCGGACTACGCCGCCATCCATATCAACGACACCCACCCCACCATGGCCATCCCGGAGCTCATGCGCCTGCTGCTGGACGACTGCGGCTACGGCTGGGACGCCGCCTGGGACATTTGCACGCGCGTATTCGCGTATACGAATCACACGATGATGCCCGAGGCCCTGGAAAAATGGCCCGAGGACCTGGTCGCCCGCCTGCTGCCCCGCATCCACCAGATCATCCGCGAAATCTCCAACCGCTTCCGCGAGGAAATATGGAACGCCGCCCATGACGCGGAGAAGGTCGAGCGCACCGCCATCGTCAACGAGGGCAAAATCTACATGGCGAACCTGTGCTGCGCGGCCTGCCGCAGCGTCAACGGGGTATCCGCCCTGCACAGCGAGCTCATCCGAAAGGAGCTCTTCGCCGACTTCGTCTCCGTTTTCCCGGGGAAATTCGGCAACGTCACCAACGGCATCGCGCACCGGCGCTGGCTGTGCCAGGCCAACCCGCGCCTGACCGCCCTGCTCAAGGACCTCATCGGCGACGGCTTCGTCCACGACGGCGGCGAGCTCCTCAAGCTGCGCGGCTATGCCGGCGACCCGGGGGTCCTGGACGCCCTGGGCGAAATCAAGCTCGCCAACAAGAAGGACCTCGCCGGCCGCCTGAAAAAGCAGGGCAATATTTCCGTCGACCCCGAAACCCTCTTCGACGTCCAGATCAAGCGCCTGCACGAGTACAAGCGCCAGCACCTCAACGCCTTTTCCATCCTCGCCGAATACCTCGCCCTCAAGGAGGACCCCGGGCGCTTTGTGCAGCCGCAGACCTGGTTTTTCGCGGCCAAGGCGGCCCCGGGCTACTTCATCGCCAAGCAGATCATCCGCTTCATCGCGGCTCTGGGCGAGCTCATCAACAACGACCCCGACGTGCGCGGCCGCCTGCGGGTGCACTTCCTGGAGAACTACGGCGTCACCATGGCCGAGCGCCTGGCCCCCGCCGCCGAAGTCAGCGAGCAGATCAGCCTGGCCGGCACGGAGGCCAGCGGCACCGGCAACATGAAGCTCATGATGAACGGGGCGATCACCCTGGGCACCCTGGACGGCGCGAACGTGGAAATCTTCGAGGCCGTGGGCGACGACAACATCCTCCTGTTCGGCCTGCGCGCCGAGGAGGCCAAGCGCCTGCGCCCCGGCTACGTCCCCATGGAGTTCTACCAGAACAACGCCGAGCTGCGCCGGGTGATCGACTTCATCAACCAGGGCGTGGCCGGCAGGGAGTTCCGCGAGATCTGGAACACCATCCACTGGGACCCCTACATGGTCCTTGCCGATTTCGCGGACTACCGTTTCGCCCGGCAGACCGCCGCGGCCCTCTATCGGGACCCCCGCCAATGGAACCGCATGAGCCTGATGAACATCAGCGGCGCCGGCCGTTTCGCCGCCGACAGGGCCGTGCTGGAATACGCGAACAATATCTGGGGGATATGATACGATTCTGCGCCCTACGGGTGTTTCATTGTCCCGCTCCCCCCGGCCTGCGGCCGCCCCCCCTCGCGAGCGAGGGGGG
>WQTL01000091.1 GCA_009786275.1 Bacillota bacterium
CCCGGCCCCCCCGCAAGGGGGTCTATAGGACCCCCTTGAACCCCCTCTGACCGGACGCTAAGGGTGCTTCCATCACTCGGTTTGCTGCTATCGTTGGTAAAAGCTTCGGCTAAACTGCCCGCTTACGCTTCATCCCCAATTCCCCTCTTGGAAGGGGTGCCCCCGCAGGGGCGGGGTGGTTGTGCGGAGCACCGTACCCCCCCAAGCTCTTTCCGCCGCAGCGGGTGAGGGGGTAATACCCCCCTATTGAAACAATATCTTCCCGCTGAACCCCGTGAACGCCAGCGCCAGCAGGCCGGTGTAGATCAGCGCGGCGGGCACGCCGGTGAACATGGGCGGGATGGCCTTGTTCTGCTGCAGGATGTGCAGGCCGCTGTTGATAAGCATGGTCACCACCAGGAACGCCACGCCCGCGCCCAGCCCCATGCCGATGGCGTTGACCGGGCTTTCGCCCATATTGTACGCCAGCAGAGGCACGCCCATCACGATGGTGTTCAGCGCGCTCATGCCGATGCGCTTGAGCAGAAGCGGCTTGTAGTGGGCGATTTTATGCGGCAGCAGCGCGATCACCCCGCATGTGAGCAGGTACAGCGCCAGCAGCACGCCGCCGTAGAGCGCGGACAGCCTGGCGTAGTATGAACTGCTCATTTGCTCAAGTTGCCCGGGGGTGAGGACCAGGGATAACCGGCTGTCGGAAATGGCGAGGAGCTTGGACGCCCCGTGGCTCAGGCCCGCCGCCGCCGCGGAAAACAGCGATACCAGCAGCGATGACATCAGGATCTCGCTGTTGCGCTGGGCGGCGCGCAGGACCTCCGACGCGCCCAGCCCCCCGCTGAACAGCAGGTTGCGCAGAAACACGGCGTAGGTAGCCGCGGTGATCATGGACAATATGATTTCTTTCATAATAGAATCCTTCCCTTACAGGCTATTCCTTGGTCCCCGGGGCCTTAAACTCGTCCAGCAGCTCCTCCAGCTCCAGCACCAGGCGCATCTTGTCGTCCTCCGTCATCGCCCGCGGGAGCCCGTCGTCGCTGCCCCCCAGCCCGTATTCCCGCAGGATATCATCCACGGGGATTTTCCGCGGCCTGCGTTCCTCCGGCGCCTCCTCTCCGGGCTCCTCCTCGGGCTCCTCCTCGGATTCTTCCTCGGGTGCAGGCTCGGGCTCGGGTGCGGGCGCCTCGGTATTTATATCCGCGGCGTTCTCTTCGTTCTCGTCCTGTATTTCGGCCTCCTCCAGCCCCGCCTTCACGTCGGCGATCAAAAGGCGGCGCGTCTTCTCCAGGCGCTCCAGGCGGTCCTCCGGGGCGAGCTCCAGGGCTTTTTCCGCCCCGGCGTAGATCCCCCGCACGGAAAGCGCGCGTAAAACCACCTTCAGCACGCCCGCCATGGCCCCCAGCAGCAAAAAGCCGCCGAAGGGCATCCATGCCCCGCGCAGGTGCAGGTTCTCCGAAAGCTGCACCCCCCACAGCGTGCCGTAGCCCAGCAGCTCGCGCGCGCCGCCGACAAGCACGGCCGCCGCGGTGAAGCCAACGGCGTTGGAGAACGCGTCGCGCAGGGCGTCGCCCGGGGTGTGGAGGATGGCGTAGCGCTCGCAGCGCATGGCCGTCAGGGCGTTGGCCGCCATCAGCGGCATAAAGACCGCCAGCGCGGCGGAATAGTTCGCGGTGAGCCTGTCCAGCAGGTACGCCGTGGGGCAGGAGATGGCAAGGCCGATGACGAAATAGACCGCCACGCGCAGCCACGCGGGCACCCGTTTCATCACGCTGGCCAGCAGCTCGCACAGGATCAGGTGCAGCCCGGTGATCGCGGAGATCCACAGCGCCCCCTGGAGGGTTTTCGCGGCCACGATCACCGCGGTGAGCCCCGCCGCCTGCACCAGGACCGGGTTCTGCAGCGCCGCGCCTGCCAGCCACCGGCGGGATTTTTTCTTCTTAGGCATTGCTCTGACTCTCCTTCCTCTGGCGCTCCTCGGCGGTCATCGCCTCCACGCGTTCGCGGAATTCCTTCTGGTTCTTCAGCTCCGACTGCAGGCGGTAGCCCAGCGGCATGAACGCGTCCGCCAGCAGGATGGCGAAGCAGACGGTCTCCTCGTAGCTGCCCAGCTGCCGCAGCATCACACACAGTACCCCGGCCAGCGCCCCGTAGCCCAGGCGCGTAAACCACCGCAGGGGCATGATGGCGGGGTCGGGCAGCAGGAACACCGCCGCGAACAGAAGGCTGCCCGAGCACAGCTCCATCCCCACCGAGGCAAAGCGCGCGGCCAGGCCCGCGCCCGTCACCCGGGGCAGCAAAAAGCTCATGGCGGCCACCGTGCCGATGAAGGCCAGGCTGGAAAGCGCGGCGGTGCGCCGTTTTTTCACCAGGAACATAGCCCCCAGCGTCGCCGCAAGTAGCAGGATACAGCCGGTGCCCATGGGGCCCACGCTCTGGCCCGCCAGGATGCCGCTGAGCTGGCTGCCGCCCACGACGGAGCGCCCGTGCTGCAGCATGGAGGCCAGGGACCTGCTGTAGGCCGGCGGATATTCCGCGGAGGGGATATAGGCGAACACGGTTTTGGGGAAACACACGGTGAGGAAGGCGAACCCGGCCGCCGCGGGGGTGAAGGGCGCGTGCATCGTGCCCCCGAAGGGGATTTTCACCACCAGCACGGCGAACACCGCGCCCACGGCGGCGTACACCGGCATGGGGAAGGTGGAGGTCACCGGCGCGGCGAGGCCGGCGCCGGGGCTGCTCACCTCGGCGGGGAGCATGCAGGCGATCCAGATCCCCGTCACCACGGCGTTCCAGTCGTCGATGGTGCGCTTGTGCAGGATCAGTTTCGAGGCGGCGGCCTCGGTCAGCACCGCCGCGAGCACCGCCACCGCCGTGGTGCGCAGGGCGGCCGCCGCGCCGTAGTAATAGGCCCCCAGCACCAGCAGCGGCAGGCTCATCAGCAGCGAGGTCACATTCCAGTCGCGCGCCTCGCGGTTGTCGGCAAAGCGCTGCTTCCAGCG
>WQTL01000092.1 GCA_009786275.1 Bacillota bacterium
GATACCATACGCGACCTTTCACCCGATACCGTCAAGAGCATCTGCGCAAGACAATGGATTATGGATTGCTTTTAGAGCGGGAATAGTATTAGGCATCGGGATCACCATCCATCCGAAATATATTAAGCTCCTCTGCCTTGCCGTCATAATAGGCGAAGATCGCTTCTTCTATCCATTTTGCGGCTTGGCGTGCATAGTGATCTACGGCTTCGTCGGCATCTAGCCAAACGCCACGATGTTTTTTTGCGATATTTCGTGCTTTTATCGGTTCAAACATATCTGTTGTCTTTTGAATGACAGACCGTAGGTCATCAATAGCGCCATTTTCCAGCGCCTTCATAGCTTCTTGTTCGCGATATGCATTTTGTCTATCGATGGACCATGTTTCAAATCCATCTGGATTTTTCCCGGTGTCAAAGCTAATGTCGTTGGATATTGGACCACGTCTCTTTTTTTCTTCTTCTTCTCTTTTGGCATACTCATGGCTGGCCTTCGCAAATTCCATATACCGCAACAGTAATATGAATTGCTTTGTTGGTAACAAAGCATTAAGGGCAGAGCGATAGTCAATATTCATTCCATAGACTTCTTCTCCTTGAAAGTCTATCAGGCTTTCCAAAGCCTCTAGGCTGGATTCAGTTAGGCCGCAACGGTCGCAAATCTCTCTCTCTTCCAGGCTGGCGGTTGGGTGCTCCGTTATGCACAGCAACCAGTCAACAGACACGTCGCACACCCGTGCAATAATCGACAGGGTTTTAGCATCCGGCATTCTGTCACCGTTCTCGTAAAAACCCACGTTCGCTGAGGAAATGCCCAAAACCTCTGCAAAGTCCGCCTGCGACTGCCCCGGCCCGCGCAGCGAGGCAAATCTTTCCCTGAACCCTTCTACGTACCGAACACAAGTAGCGCCGTCCTTTTTCTCCATACCAAAAATCACCCCATGTAGTTATTTTTATCACATCGCCTACAAGGTATTGACAAATTGCTCGAGCTGTGCTATGATAACAGATGTAGGCAACACCAACATTATACCACGTGCTTGTAGGTTTGTCAAACATTATTTTGGGAGGCGAGAAAATGTCAGATGGACAAGAGCTAAAGCGCTACGCACGGCAGCGCGACGTGACCCAATGGCGCATTGCGGAACGCCTGGGGGTTGCAGACCTTACACTATATCGCTGGCAGCGGGGCGAAGTTGACCAAGAAAAGGCCGAGAAAATCCGCTCGGCAATTGATGCACTAGAGGCTGAAAGCGGGGTGACGTGCAGTGCCGGATAACAAGGTCAAGCTTTGTTACAACGTCAAGGAGGCCGCTTTGCTTATGGGTATAGGGGTGAACTCAATGTACGAGTTGATTCACGCCGACGGGTTCCCGGTGGTATGGGCCAGTCCCCGACGCGCGGTAATCCCTTGCGACAAACTGCATGAATGGCTCGATGCGCAGGCCGGTGCTCAGAGGGGGTGTCCCGCATGATTCCACGCGATAAACGGACAAAGGGCCAGGTTGGCGGAGAGAATGAAATCCTATGGATTCTTGATGAGGCCGAAATCTTCAACATAGCCTTTGATGGGTGCTGGGAGTTGGCAGGGGGTGAATGTCCATGAGCTATGACAACAAGGCCCCGACTGCGCCAACAGCCGGAGCGAACGCGAACAGCACCAACAGTGACGAAAGCACCGAACGCAATACCAGTATACCATGTACCAGCGCATATTGCAAACGCATTCTACAATTTATTCCGAAAGGGCATGACAATGCAATTCCCCGGCGAGATTTGGCCGCCCTCATCGGCTTGCATGAGCGGGATTGTCGCCGGGCAATTGAGCGCGCCCGCGTCGCCGGTGAGTTCATCCTATCGGACGATGCGGGTTATTGGATGGCCGATCCACACACCGAGGAAGGTGTGGGCGAGATTATGCGCTGGTATCGCCGGGAGGGTGGCCGTATCCGCGCGCTGGCAAAACGCCTTGAACCTGTCCGGCGGCGCGTCGAGGCAGCGCGGGCAGTAGGGGCGGATCAAATTTCAGTTGAGGGATGGGCGAATGAATGAACTTTGACAATATCCCGGCAGCGCTGCGGACCTATCCCTATCCCGATGCGGTGCGTGGTGCAGGCCAGCTTGCCGCTGCGCGAGTAGTTGCCGCACAGGTACGCTTTGTAGCTGACCTTTTTGCCGTTCTTCCGGGTCGCTACGCAGGGGCGGTGGATCATGTGGCTCCCGCAGTCGGCACAGACCAGAAGCCCGCTGAACAGCGTGACTTCGCCGTTCTTCGTGGTGCGGGGCCGGTAGTTTTTCTCCTCGATTTCCCTGCACAGGTCCCAGGTCGTCCGGTCGATGATCGGCTCGTGCATACCCTCCACGCGAATCCATTCCTCCTCCGGCTTGCGCACCGTGCGCTTGTTCTTGTAGGACATGGTGCCCTGCTTACCCTGCACGATGCTGCCAATATACGCCTCGTTGCACAGCATATCCCGCACCGTAATCTGGTTCCACAGGCCGTTGTGCTGAAAATTGTTGGGCCTGTTCTCGCGCTGCGCCCAATGCTCCCGCGGCGGGAGAACGTGCTCGGCGTTGAGGAACTGGGCGATGCTGTTGGCTCCGTAGCCCTCGCTGCGCCAGGAAAAGATGCGGCGCACAACTGCGGCGGCGGGCTCGTCGATCAGGAAACGGTGCTTGTCTGCGGGGTCCTTCTGGTAGCCGTAGGGCGCGCAGTAGCCCATGAACATGCCGTTGCTCGCGCAGGCCCGCTTCACCGCTTTGATTTTCTTGCTTGTGTCCCTGCTCTGGAATTCGTTGAAAAGATTCCTGAACGGCATGATGTCGTTGTCATTGTGGATGGTGTCCACCCCGTCATTCAGGGCAATGAACCGGCAGCCGATCATGGGGAATAAGTAATCCGTGTACTGACCTATCTGCACATAGTTGCGGCCAAACCTACTCAGGTCTTTCACCAAGATCAGGTTGATGCGCCCGTCCTTTGCGTCCTCGATGAGGCGCTGGACGCCCGGCCTC
>WQTL01000093.1 GCA_009786275.1 Bacillota bacterium
CGTGGCGCGACAGTGGCTTGAGCGATGCTGTGTGCTGGTGCGTGGTAGGGGGCGCCGGGGAACTCCCCGGCCAAGCAGGCGGACGGCGTACAGCCGGACGCTCTGCTTGCCTCCCTTGGGAGCGATGGGTCTAGCGATTTTCGCATGGCTGTCAGGTGTGAGCAGGGCCGTTTTCGGCTCGCGGCGGGGTTTTAAATATTCAGACTTCAGTTTTTTCTTATATATCCCCTTCGCCTGTTAAAGTACCCCCCAGCTCACCATAACACCCCCTCGAAACGTTCGAGCGCCATTTTTGCCTCAGCTACAGAGCAGATGTGGTAGACTATCCTGATCGATCGTCAGCCGACCGACACTACCTTCTTCGCATTCACCACTGCAAAGTCCACGGCATCGCCGACACAGCTTTTGGTTTTGTCGTAGAGCATTCCAAGCGTAGCCTGTGTCGTCTGTTTAGCTGCCGTCAGGTGCGCCGTTGTGGAAGTCAGCAGCGCATTATACTTTTTCGTGAAATTATCCGCAAACGCCTGTGCCTGCTTTTGGAGTTCCTTCATGGTTGGCGCATATGTCTTCACCACCTGAACTACAGCGGCGGTTGCGACACTCCCGACGATGGCCCCGACAATCGGTACTGGAATGACCAGCTGCCCGACCACCGCGCCCGCAGCCAACAGGCTGGATGTGATACAGGTGTCTAGGGATTGCTTCATCAAATCCTCCAGCGCGAGCTTCTTTTGCGCGTACTGTGCGATCAAAGGCACGGTTTGAAATATCGTTGCGACGATTGCGCCCGCAACCGGGGCCGGAATCCCGAAGATGCATAGTATGGCGGTCGAAGCCGCTGCGCCGCCTCCCTCCGCGCCACCCTTGAGGGCATCCATGCCCACCTCTTTCCAATCTGCGCTTGTAAAGTTATCGATGCTCTTTCCGGCGGACACCTTTTCGTAAATAGCGAAGCCAACGGCCACCAGTGAGCCGACACTGGCACCGATTGCCGCCGCCGTTCCAATTTCAATGAAATCGTTCTTGATTGATTTTTCGATAACGGAGGACTTCGTCGCATTTATTTTGGCATCAAGCTCGGCTTCCGTGTTGGTTATCGTCTGCTCTGCCTTGCCGAGCTGCACTTCATCATATTGATATCTGGACGGCTTTACGACATCTTCAAAGCTTCGCCCGGTCTGGCTATCGATCCTTTGCGTCTGTTCATACATTTTCTCAAGCGTTGCCAGGCTCATCCGGCTTCCGCTGTATTCAATATCCAGATCAGCTAACTTGCCGCCGCCGTCCACATGATTCCGAATGGTACGGAATATTTCAAACTGATCTTTTGGAATTACCTCCCAGCCAGTTTTCCCGATGTCCGGATAATCCTCGATGGACTTGATGACGGCATCCAATGTACCTTTCGGGCTTTGATAGAACTTTGACTGCACAGCGGTACCGTCAATGTAATAATCTATAGGGCCGGTTCTTGGAACAAGGACGGGGTCGTCAATGATTGCGTTTGGCTCAAGGCCATTCGCAAGCCGCTCGGCATTGTGCGCCGCGACATCCATGTGTTCCGCAAGTTCCCCGTGCTTTGTCATTGTGCTGCCAAGGAGTTGTTCGGGATGTGCGATGCGTTCCCGTACGTCGTTCATCACGCCTGGAATGCGGCTTTGCTGGACTTTGATCCTATTTAGCTCGGCGAGCATCGCATCGAAGTCGACATTCATCTTCAATTGACCCACAAGCGCCGCGATATTCTGCGTTGTAACACCTTTCAACAGTGCCTCGAATGCATCCGGTGTCTTCGGCGCGGTGACCTTTTCGATCAAATTGCCCACACCATCCGAGACTTTGGAGACAGTATTTTTCGCACCGCCGATAACGGCGGCAGCTGCGTTCTTTGCGCTGTCAATTACTCTCTTGGCTGTCGCTTGCATTTTCAGCGACGCGCCCGAGAAGGTGTGGAAGGTGACTTTAATCGCTGCGTTCCGGGAAAAAGCAGTACCTTTCGGAAAGGCGGCATTCCCGGCAATGGCTACGGTTTCAACCGCTCCATCCTTCTTCAGCCAGCCAGTAATAAGATCATCGATTACCTCGGTCTGGATATCAACGAAGCCGACATCCGCTAAGTCCTTGATTACATCGGCATAATTCTTCCCCTTATAATCGCCCGCGGCGGCGGGCGCCAGGAGGATAACATGATAGGGGATGACGATCGCCGCATTTTTAGGAAATCTGTCTCCCTGTGCGAAAGAAGAACTGCCGTTAATGTCAATGAGTTCAACGGTATTGTTTTCCGGCAGCTTTTCGGCCAAAACAGTGTTTGAGACAACGGCATTCACATTGACAAAGCCTACGTTCTCCAGCGCGGCCACAGCCTGCGCACAGTCCATACCCACGATGCTTTCCGCAGCCATGGGCACGGTAGCATAGTCGTGGTAGTATACTACCACCGCCACATCCCTGGAAAACACATCCCCCTGCGCAAACGCGCTACTGCCGTCAATCTCGACAACCTCCACCTCCCCGTCTGCCGGGAGGGCATCCGTTATGAGATCGTCCACGACAGCCTCGGTAATGTTTTTGAAACCAGCCTCGCCTAATAAGGCAACTACCTCCTGCACATTCACTCCCACGTAGGCAGCCGAGGTGGATGGCACGGCGGTGGATGTTATACCTGCTGAAATGATCTCAGCCAATTTCCCATCGCAGGCGGTAAGCGAAAAAACAAGTATGATCAGACTAAGCATAGCGAAGAGACGCTGCAACTGTTTCATAAACCGTACCCCCCTTTTGTCTGTCTAGAATTGTACCACGAATGGCCGGCATTTTTCAAGCCCATATTAAAAAAATATACTGCAAGTGTGAAAAATCAATTAATTCCCGTCTCTAACCCCCTAGAGCTATTTCGGGACCAAGAGGCCTCGAGTTCGAATCTCGACACTCCGACCAATTTAGCTCAGCACTGCAAAGCCTTGACAGCCTTGAATCCTATGATATATAAGGGATTCTTGGCTGTCTCGTTT
>WQTL01000094.1 GCA_009786275.1 Bacillota bacterium
TGCCCTCCTTGGGGAACTCCAGCCCGCCGTGCTCCATGATCATCACAGCCGTGGCGCCGCTGGCCAGCCCGCCGTAGAGCGTCAGGTCCCCGGCGCGGTTGCCCATGACCTCCAGGATCATGCAGCGGTCGTGGGAGCGCGCGGTATCGGCGATGGTATCGGCCATGTGCATCACGGTGTTCAGGGCCGTGTCGTAGCCGATGGTGTAGTCCGTGCAGGCGATGTCGTTGTCGATGGTGCCGGGCAGGCACACGCAGGGCAGGCCGTTGAGCGTCAGGTCCCGCGCGCCGCGGAAGGAGCCGTCGCCGCCCATGACGATCAGGCCGTCGAGCTTTCCCTTGCAGTTGGCGATGCAGCGGTCGATGGCGGCCTGGCGGCGCTCCGGGTCGCCGAAGGGGGCGAAGCGCGCCGTGCGCAGGATCGTCCCGCCCCGGGAGTGGATGGAATCGACCTTCTCCAGGGTCAGCTCGTCCCAGTTGCCGTCGTAGAGCCCCTGGTAGCCCTGATGGATGCCGTAGAGCGTGATCTTCTTTGTCCGCGCCGCGAACACCGCCGCGCGCACCGCCGTATTCATCCCCGGGCAGTCCCCGCCCGAGGTCAAAATGCCAATTCGTTCCATTCCTTCCATGGGTTGCCCCGCTTTCATCATAATCGGTATCATAGTACAGCATAAAATGCGGGTTGTCAACTGTTTTCTTGGGGATTTTGCTTTACTTTTTGTCGGGGATGTGGTAGTATTATATGAATACACACCCCCGAAAGGAGCACCCCATGCCCAAACTACCCCCCCGTATCCTCGAGGCCGCGCAGGTCGTCCCCAGCGCGCGCCAGCTCGCCTGGCAGGAAATCGAATTCTACGGCTTCGTGCACTTCGGCATCAACACCTTCACCAACCAGGAGTGGGGCGCGGGCAGCGAGAACCCCGCGCTGTTCAACCCGAAGAAGCTCGATTGCCGCCAGTGGGCCCGGGTGTTCAAGGCGGCTGGCATGCGGGGCATGGTCCTCACCGCAAAGCACCACGACGGCTTCTGCCTGTGGCCCAGCGAATTCACCGGGCACAGCGTGGCTTCCAGCCCCTGGAAGGAGGGCCGCGGCGACGTGGTGCGCGAGGCCGCCGAGGCCTGCAAGGCCTACGGCCTCAAGTTCGGGCTGTACCTGAGCCCCTGGGACAGGCACGAGATGACCTACGGCACGGGGGAGGCCTACAACGCGTTCTACAAGCGCCAGCTGCGCGAGCTGCTGACCAACTACGGCGAGCTGTTCTGCGTGTGGTTCGACGGCGCCTGCGGCGAGGGCAAGAACGGCCGCAAGCAGGAGTACGACTGGCAGGGCTATTATGATTTAATTCGCGAATTGCAGCCGAACGCCGTCATCAGCATCTGCGGGCCGGACGTGCGCTGGGTGGGCAATGAGGCCGGGGTGTGCCGCTCCAGCGAGTGGAGCGTGGTGCCCGAGAAGATCGCCAGCGCGACAACGCCGGATTTAGGTTCCCGCAAGGCTTTGATGAAGTCGAAGGGCAAGCTCGTGTGGCACCCCGCCGAGGTGGACGTGAGCATACGGCCCGGCTGGTTCTACCACGAAAAGGAGGACTACGCCGTCAAGCCCCTGGCTAAATTAAGAGATATCTACTACAAGAGCGTGGGGGGCAACGCGGCGCTGCTGCTCAACGTGCCGCCCACCCCGGAGGGCCTCATCTCCCAGCGCGACGTGGAGACGCTGATCTCCCTGGGCGCGCAGCTGCAAATCGACTTCAAGGAAAACCTGGCCGAGGGCTCGGCCGTCACGGATACCTGCCGCCTGGACGACGCCCACACCGGCCAGATGGCCCTGGAGCCGGGCGGCGACACCTACTGGCACAGCGGGCCCCTGGAAAAACCCGCCGAGCTGGTGCTGGACCTGGGCGACGACTACGACATCGATAAGCTCGTGCTGAAGGAGCACATCGCCACGGGGCAGCAGATCGAAAAATTCACGCTCTATGTTGACAAGAACTGCACCGGCGAGGGGAAATCCCAGTGGAAGGAGCTGGCCAAGGGCACGGTGATCGGCCACAAGCGCATCTTCAAGTTCACCGAGCAGCGCATGCGCCGCGTCAAGCTGGTGATCGAGCAGGCGAGGGGATTCGCCACCCTGGAGGCCTGGGAGGCATACTAGACATTAGATTTTAGATATCAGATGTTAGATGCGGAGGTGATCAGGTGCAGCATGACTTGAGAAAGCCCGCGAAAATTCTGCTGTGCGCCTGCCTGCTGGCGATGGCCATGACGGTCTTGGCCCATGCCGACATCGGCCCGAAGCCCTCGGTCACGGTGGAGTTCCGGGGTTTCGAGGGGCGGCAGTACTACGCCACGCTGCTTTCGAAGGAGAGCCGGTGGGGGCCGTATTCCGTGTTCGAGGGGGACGAGGACTCGTATTTTTACGGGGAAAACGTGGGCAACCCGCAGGCGCGGGTGGCTTTCCTGAAATTCGCGGGATACGAGGACGCGGACGGGTTCTTCTTTCTGCAATTCATGCAGGAGTGCTCGCAGACGCACGCGTTCGGCTGGGGATATTACCCGCCGGAGGAGTTCAAAATTCTGGTCTATTTCGCGGATACGGACGAATTTTTGGTGAGCGAAGGCAACTATACGCGCTATGCCTTCCATAGCCAATTTGTGCTTTCGGCGGACGGCTCGGTGGAGAGGGACTATCCTGTCGGCCGGGAGCTGGGCGAATTCGCCCTGCGCGCCGCGCTGACCGTCGCCGTGGAGCTGATCGTCGCGCTGTGCTTCCTGCTGCGCGGCGGCAAGCTGTGGCGGCTGGTGGCCCTCACGAACCTCGGCACGCAGGTGCTGCTCAACGCCGCATTGCAGGTCACGATTTACATGCGCGGGGCCTGGCTGGGCGCGGCGGGGGTCTACCTCCTGCTGGAGCTTGGCGTTACGGCGGCGGAGGCGGCGGTGTATCTGCGGTATTTCCCGCGGCTGAGCGCGCGCCCGCGGCCCAAATGGCTGGGCGGGGTGTACGCCCTGGTGG
>WQTL01000095.1 GCA_009786275.1 Bacillota bacterium
CCACAACGCCCCCCGCGAAAGCCTGCTGGACAGCCAGGGAAACCTGAAGCCCGAAATCGCGGAGATCGTCACGCCGCTGTGGGAAGGGCCTGTTGAATTTATCGCGGATGGCATGCAGCACCCGGTGAGCTAGAGCCATAGCAAAAGCACCCGCCCAAGCAGGACGGGTGCTTCTATCTATACCGTCAACCCATATAGGATTTTATAAGTGTCCCATGAAACCCAGTAGCGTTCAAATTCAGTATAGTCAGTTGCATCCCGATATTTCTCGGGGGAATCGGGCATGGTCCCGTACATTGCCATGGAAACCGCGCCGCCCTGGGGGTGCTCGCTTGCCAGGTCGTCATACAGGTGCAGGGCCAGGCCCCGGCCATCCTCGCCCAGCATATATAAAATCAGCGTATCAGCTTGAGGGGAGGATGGTTCAACCTTCAGCCAGTCACCCTCGTCTGCCGGTTCCCATGCGCCGCGCTTCAGGCATTCTTCGAATCCCGCAACCTCTGCGGGGGCGTCTATCACCTTGACGATGTCAAAGCCGTCATAGGAGGACCGCCCGTCCTTCGGGAAACGCGCCCGCAGCACGGTGACTGACTGTAAGTGATAGTCGATCAGCAGAGGCTCCGGCTCGTCGGGCTGGTCGGGATAGGTCGGGTACTCCTCCCCTTTGTCCAGCACATTCATAATGCACTCCTGCACAATTTTATCCTGCGCCAGGTCAATCACCGCGAGCTTGTAGTAACCTAGGTAGCCGTTGGCCTCGGCGGAAACGGGCATCATCGCGCCGACGCGGTTCCCCTCCATGGCGATGACTTCGGTGATGGTTCCCGCGTAGGGCCGCAGGGCCTTGATTTCCACATCATTGAGGAACCAGCCATAGCCGTGTTCCATCAAACGCGGCTCCACTTGATATGGTAGCGTCTGCGTGCTGTGGGGGTAATGCTCCTGCTCGGTGGACTTGACGGTCTCATTTTTCAGGTCGATGAGCACGCGGCCGGTTTGGCCCGGGGCGTCGAACGCCTGCGCCTGAGCCACACAGTACCGGCCATCGGGCGAATACGTAGCGGCATACCACCAGGACTGCGGCGCATCGCCCAAATCGATGAATTTATCAATTTTATTTGTTTTGACGTCGTAGCGCAGGAGATAACGGAAAAAGTGCGCGAAGATATAGTCGCCCTGGGTGTCGAGCCACCAGCCCTCGGAGCCCCAAATCAGGGGCTTGATGGCTTCAAGGCCTTGCTCAGGCGAGAGGAATGTGGGGGAAAGCGGGGGCAACGCGTCTTGTGGCTCTTCATACATTGAAAACATCAGAACGATATAGTCCTCGTTATAGTTGTAAATATCTTTCATATCATGCGTGATGATAAGGGGCGACATCCCGTCTGTAAGAGGAATATATTTAATGTTTTCGCCGCCTTGGCCATCAGGATAATTTTGAATGTACCATTTGGCAACCGCACTGTCGATAGCATCAAGAGTGTTATCCGCGTTGATAACGGTGAGCGTTGCGCCCGGGTACAGCGTAAAGACCGATATCTGGCGTTCCAGTGCCGTCCCCTCGTTTTCAAACAGAAGGTCCACGAAGGCGACTTTTGTGATTTCGAGGGATAAATCCCCGTGCTGGAACTGCCTCGTTTCGCCCTTGCGCTGCTCTATGGGCAGTTCCTTCAGACGCAGGCTCTTGGCCAGCGCCGTATGCTCCCGGTTCGTCAGCGCATCATAGTCGAATTCAATCTGCACATAGCGATTCAGCGTGAGGTTGTAGGCCAGCACAGCGCGGGTCGCGCCCGCGTTGCACAGCAGGGTCACACTGCCCTCTTCGCCATCTGCGGAGGTCCACACCTCCCGATAGTCTTCCACATCGGCGGGCAGCTCACGCAGCAGTCCGGAAATATCCTCCAGCGGATCCACGAACAGCATGGCAACACCCTGCTCTCCCTTGACGATGCCCTTTTGCGCCATGTAATACTGATCCCCGCCAACGCCGAGGAATTCCGGGATCTCCATGCCCTTGGGCAGCCGCATGGTCACGGTGACGCCCGCGCCGTCGAAGTTATAACTTTCGCTCCGCCCGCCGTTTGCCCCTTGCGTCAAAAACAGCGCCGCGATACCCGCGATCACCAGCACGCCCGCGACGGCGATCACCCACTTGCGCCGCTTGAAAAACTCACCTAACTGAATCATCCCAATTCTCCTTTCGATATTTTTTTTGCCGTCGGTCATGCAGAGCATGGTGTGCCGCTGCTTGCCGCAACCCATCAAAACCTCCACCAGGGAAAGACTGTACTCCTTGCGTTCTTCCTGCCCCATGCCCTTGAGCACGGCGGCGTCGTTGGCCAGCTCCATGTCCTCGCGCACAAACTTCAGCAGCAGCCACACGAGGGGGTTGAACCAGTACACCGCCCGGATAGCCAGCAGCAGCGCGTTCACCAGGCCGTCGCCGCGCTTCAGATGCGAAAGCTCATGCAGGATCACGTACTCCAGCCGCGCATCGCTCATGTTTTCCGCATACTCCGGCAGCAAAATCTCGGGCCGCATTACGCCCAGCAACGCGGGCGTGCCGACGTGGCTTTGCAGGATAATTCGCACCCGGCGCTTTATGCCCAGGCTATCCTGGCAGCTTGACAGCAACGCTTCATAGCGCGCCATGTCGCAGGCGAGCGCCGTGCGCTTGACTTTTCGCCGCAGTCGGATACCTCCAATGCCCATGAACATCGCCGCGCCCGCCGTGCCGCACAGCCAAAGCAAGGGCAGCAGTGCGTCGAAGGCCAAGGCTTTTGCCCGCAGCGACGTCGCCTCTCGCCTTGCCGCTTCGACCTCTGGCGTCATTTGGGGCAGTTGCGGGGCCTGCGCCAGCATCGCATCATATTCCGACTGCGCTCTATTGTAGTCCTCGCGGAAGGAGATCCCGAGCTCCGTCAAAAGGGCCTCGTTCCATTGCAGTGCGGCTGACCTCTCCCTCGGGTTGCTCACGGGCGGGGTCGTGGGTTCCGGCGCGGCGGTTGTCGTTTGCGTAGGC
>WQTL01000096.1 GCA_009786275.1 Bacillota bacterium
GCGGTCAATGGTGGCATAGCGGTTGAGCGTAGGGAACTTGAAGGGAATGCCAGTGGCACCCCCTTGCCGCTGCTCGATCTCCTCCCAGATGGATTCCACCACGTCCTTGAACTGCGGCACGTCATTTGTGGTTGCGAATTCCATCATGGCGTTATCGAGGGTGTAAATCTCCTGGCGGATATCCACTGACATATTCCCGCAGAGATTCGCGCAGCGCTCCAGCTTCTTCTGAACCGTGCGCCGGAACGCGGCCTCCACGATGTTCTCGGCGACTGGCATATAATCCTCAGCGGAATTGCGGGCGATGAGGTGCGATACGTCGATCAGCTCGTGGATTGCCTCAACAGGCACCGCTTCCATGTGCTTTTTTGCCGCCTCGTTCGAGGATAGGATATTGGATATATTGTAGGCGTCGATTTTCTCGATGCCGCGTTTGGCCAGTTCACCCAGCGCCCAGTAGAGATACGCGTTCTGCCTGCTGGTGAAATGGTTCGGACGCAGGTTCTCGCAGTGGAAGTAAAACGCTGGATGGTGGATCAGCGTGGCGATCACGCCGGCTTCGCTCTCGGGCGCGGATATTTCAGGGTGAATAATAATATTTCCCTCCGGTAATGAATAGTAGGCCTTGTTGCCGAGCGTTTGTTATGCTATAGTGATATTGGAAAAAATTATTTTCGGATTTTGTCCGCATTTCGCTTGATTTTCTGCTTATATAGGTAAAGGGCTTTGAAAGGAGACGATCATTTGGCCAGATGGAACCTCAAGATGAAAGACCCCGAAATAGATTTGTGTATCCAGCGGGTCGCGGACGGCGACAGTGCCGCTTTCAAGACGCTGTATGACGCGTTCTACAAGCCGATCTATTTATTCGGGCTGTCTATCGTGAAAGATCATCAGCTTGCGGAGGATGTTTTGCAGGACACCTTCCTGAGCGTGCTGGCTTCTGCGGGCACATACCGGCGCGGGACGAAGCCCAGGGCCTGGATGTTCGCGATTGCCAGAAACGCCAGCCTCGCGGCGCTGAAAAACAGCCAAAACAAAGCCTTTTTAGACATCGACGAAATTGAGCAAACGGCAGCAGCCACTCCCGGCCTCTATGGAGAACACTCGGTTGACGAGGTGGAAGCTTTGTCAATTCTGACGCCGGAAGAACGGGAGATCGTGGTTTTGTATGTGTACGCAGGGTTTCGCCAGACCGAAATCGCACACATCATGCAGATGGCATACAGCGAAGTGCGTTCCCGCTACGGCTATGCGCTGAAGAAGCTGAAACGCCACTATGCACTTGAAGGAGGCATAAGATCATGAAAAAGAAAGACATTTTTGAACGCCTGCGCGGCGACATGGATCAAATCCCGGTGCCGTATCAATGGAACAAAATCGCGGGCGCAGCAGCACAACACAAGCCCCGAAAAGCAGCCCAGCCCCGACCCCAGCACCTGCCTGTCTACAGGAAAGTCTGGTCTATGGCCGCCGCCGCCGCGATGCTGCTTCTGGTCATTACGGCTGTAATGGTAAATCAGCGCCAGCCGTGGCTGCGCCCCGACCCGCTGATTTCAACGGCAGATGGCCCATCGCAAAGCTACGCGCAGCCAGATACAACGGAACCATATAGCCTTGACCCGCAACAGACGGACGCGCATGAAACCAACGGCAGTTTGCCAACAGCGGTTAATAACATCACAAACCCAAGCAATAACACAAGCAAAACAGCACCATCCGCTCCTTCCCAAACCCGCTCGAGCGCTCCCGAGCTTGCTACAATACCAAGCTGGGACAGCAGGACGATTGCCGAGAAATTCCCCAGCATAGCATGGAACGCCACGGAGTACGTGACTTCTTCCAACACGTCGATCCCGTCTGGGCAGATTGGTTCGCTGCTCGGGAAATACAGGGCCACCGGCCATGATTACAGCCAAAGCTCGCAGCCAGAATATCAGGCGGACTGTGAGATATATTCCATCCGCAATATCTCCAGCGCCTGCGCCGTCGCGGTCAAGTTCGCGGGAACGGCAATATACTTGCCGTATATGAACGTGGATTACCGGCCCGGCACGCTTGGGAATCTCATCGACGACCTGAATCTCCGGGAGAACCTGCGTTTCAACAACAAAATATATTACGATTACAGGGAAGGCGAAGAATTCGTCCAAATGGAGTATTCCTTGCCCGACCCCAGTGTCATCTGGACGATGCTGCTGTCGGACACCAGTTTGAAGAACGTAGCAAGCATGAGCAACCCCGGCATTGACTTGGCTGTCATGAGCTGCTCCATTGACGTCAACGTGATCGGGCAGCGAAATATCGCCCTTTCCGTCACGGAGAACGGCTATCTGACCACCAATATCCTGGCCACGGAAAAGCGCTTCTTCATCGGCAAGGATGCCGTGAATCGCTTTGTCGCCTATGTGCAGGAACATGGCAGCGGGCGCAGGCTGACAGTGACGCCGGGTGTTGAGCCAGTGCTGGAATGAGATCATAATAAGATAACAAGCAACAGATTTGCGCCGCTGGTATTGACACTGGCGGCGTGGTTTTGTTATCTAAATGTAATTGCACTACTTTATTTTGAATGACAGAAGCCCTCCCATAGTTTTCTATGAATTCGATTCATGGGCATGTACCAGATATTCTCACGTGAGGGAAGCGGCTCGGTTAAGGTGTTTCCCACTCCCACGTAGCCTGCGCAGCCCAAGAGTGTGAGCTGGATGTATGCCATCATTGCAACCGTGAAGTCAATGTCCTGGCCCACGAAAACCATGCTGCGCTGGTAGTTGATACCCTTCTCCCGCGCGACATTGGCTGCGGCTATCAGCATGACGCCGGAGCCACAGGTAGGATCGTACACAGAGGCAAAGCCCTTTTCGTCAATGTGGGCCGCGATATTCTCAAACGATATCTCAGCCATCAATTTTGCTATATGATAGGGCGTGAAAACCTGACCAAGATGCTTGTTGAGCAGGCTTAATTCGAAGTAAATCGTGCCAAGAAAGTCCTGCTCTGGGTTTTCCTCCAGCGCAAGAGCAGTGAGAGCA
>WQTL01000097.1 GCA_009786275.1 Bacillota bacterium
ATGCTGGCCGTGCCGCTGATGATCCTCGGCTACTGGATCGGCTTCTTCGGCCTGATCACCTTCGGCCTTGCCCTCTACGCGCTCATCGCCGTGTTCCAGCTGGTGACGCTCCCGGTGGAGTTCAACGCCAGCCGCCGCGCCATGGAGGCCATCGACAGCCAGGGCATGCTCACGGGCAGCGACCGCGCCGGTGCGAAAAAGGTCCTCAACGCCGCCGCCATGACCTACGTGGCCGCGTTGGCGGTCTCCCTGGCGAACCTGCTGCGCTTCATGCTGCGCTTTAACAGGAGGCGGTAATGCCGACCAAACCCCGCGCCCTCGCCTGCGAATTATTGATCCAGTGCGAGCGCTCCCGCTCCTACGCCAACTTGGCCTTGGACGCAGCGCTGAAGCGTGAACGGCTCAACGGCGCGGACGCCGCGCTGTGCGCCGCCCTGGTCTACGGCGTGGTCGAGCGCCGCCGCACCCTGGATTTTCAACTGGAACCCCTGCTGAGAGACCCCCTTGCGCAGCTGCCGGGTGAAGCCCGCGCGGCCCTGCGCATGGGGCTGTATCAGCTATTTTATATGGAGCGCATACCCGCCCACGCTGCTATTTTTGAGTCCGTGGCGCTGGTGAAAGCCTCGCCGAAGTCGCGGCGCCTGGCCGCCCTGGCCAACGCCGTGTTGCGAAAAGCCCAGGCCCGGGGCCTCATTTTGCCCGAGGGCGGCGGCGACCGCGCCCTGAGCATCCGCTACGCCTGCCCGGAATGGCTCGTCGCCCTCTGGCGCGAAAGCTACCCGGACGGCTACATACAATTGCTGGAGCGCTCCTTCGGTGATCATGACACCGTCCTGCGGGTCAATACCACAAAAACGAACGCCGAGGATTTGGCGAAATTGCTCGGCGCGCAACCTGTCGATGGCCTGCCGGACGCCCTGAAAATTGCCGGCGGGCAAATCACCCAATTGCCCGGCTACGAAGAGGGCCTCTTCCATGTGCAGGACGCCGCCGCACAGCTGTGCTGCCTCGCCCTGGGTCCGGGACCCGGGGACACCGTGCTGGATCTCTGCGCCGCCCCCGGCGGGAAGAGTTTTACCTGCGCGCAAATCATGCATGATCAAGGCCGGGTGATTGCCATGGACCTGCACCCCAACCGGGTCAGGCTCATCGAACAGGGCGCGGCGCGGCTGGGCCTGAGCTGCATCCAAGCCCTGCAGGGCGACGCGCGGCAGGCGGCGGCGCTCTATCCAAACAAAGCGAACCGCGTGCTGTGCGACGTGCCCTGCTCTGGCCTGGGAATTCTCAGGAAAAAACCGGACATCCGAGAGAAAATGCGCGCGGAACTTGACAAACTTCCCGAAATGCAGTATGCTATATTATGCGGGGGTATGCGGTGCCTCGCGCCCGGCGGCATACTGGTTTACGCCACGTGCACGCTCAACCCGGCGGAGAACGAGGCCGTCTGCGAGCGCTTCCTAGCCGAGCACCCCGGCTTCCATGCCGAGCCCTTCCGCACACTCATGCCGCACATCGACGGCACGGACGGATTCTTCATCGCGAGGTTTACCTATGATTGATCTGAGAAGTTTATTTCCGGATGAATTGCAAGCAGCCCTCGCGCCGCTGCATCTGCCCGCCTATCGGTCAAAGCAAATCTTCGATTGGCTCCAGCGCCGGGGCGCACAGTCGGCAGGGGAGATGACCAACCTCCCGAAGGAGTTACGCGAACGTCTCACGGCGGAATTCTTTATTTCCTCCTGCGAAATTGTCCGCAAACAGGTATCTGCCGGCGGCGCGCGCAAGTATCTCTTCCAGCTGCACGACGGCCAGGCCATCGAAAGCGTCGTCATGCGCTATTCCTACGGCTATTCCGTGTGCGTATCTACCCAGGCGGGCTGCAAGATGGCCTGCGCCTTCTGCGCTTCGGGCCAACAGGGCTTTACCCGCGATCTGACCAGCGGCGAGATGCTCGCGCAAATCCACGCCGCGCAAAAGGACCTAGGCGAACCAATTTCCCACGTCGTGCTCATGGGCATGGGCGAGCCCCTGGACAATTACGAAAACAGCGTGAAATTCCTGCGCCTGGCCTCACACCCCGAAGGCCTGCACATCGGTCAGCGCAAGATTTCGATATCCACCTGCGGGCTCGTGCCCCAAATCGGCAGGCTCGCGGGCGAGCGCCTGGGCGTGACCCTCTCGGTTTCGCTCCACGCGCCGAACGACGCACTGCGCAATCAGCTGATGCCCGTCAACAAAGCGTATCCCATCGGGGCGCTGCTGGCCGCCTGCGGGCGCTACGCGAAGGCCGCGGGGCGGCGCGTCTCCTTCGAGTACGCCTTGTTCCGCGATGTCAACGACAGCCCTGCACACGCGCGAGAGCTGGCAAGTAAGCTGAAGGGCCTGCTCTGCCACGTGAACCTGATCCCCGCCAACCCCGTGCCGGAACTGGGCTTCGCGCGGTCGAAGCCCGAACAAATCCGGGCATTTCAAGAAATTCTTGAGCAAAGCGGCTTGGCCGTCACCGTGCGCCGCAGCCTCGGCGGGGACATCGACGCCGCCTGCGGGCAACTTAGATATCAGACGTTAGATGTTAGATATTAGACATTTAGCCTGAAGCGGTGAACCCAGGCACAGGGTCTAAAATCTAAAATCTAATATCTAAAGTCTAGAACGGAGTGAATCATGCGAATAGCCGCGAAGACCGACGCGGGGCAGGTGCGCCTGCTCAACGAGGACTGCTACAGCGTGGGCGAGCTGCCGGGCGGCTTTGTCTGGGCGGTCGTCTGCGACGGCATGGGCGGGGCCGCGGGCGGGGACGTCGCCAGCCGCAGCGCCGTGCAGCTGATCTCGGAGGCCGTCACCTCCTCGTTCCAGGAGCACATGAGCAGCCGCTCCGTGAAGAACCTGCTGATGACGGCCCTGGATAACGCCAATACCCGGGTGTTCGATTTGGCGCAGGCCAACGAGGCCCTTATGGGCATGGGCACCACGGTGGTGGCGGCGGTCGTCAGCGGCAGGCGGGCCTGCATCGCCCACGTGGGCGACAGCCGCGCCTACCTGCTCC
>WQTL01000098.1 GCA_009786275.1 Bacillota bacterium
GCACAGGGCCAGGAATTTGCCGTCGGTGGTCTTGACCACGTTGGCCTTGGTGATGATGCTCACCTTGGGCTTGTGATTGTTGCGGGCGTATTCGTAGGCCAGGCGGGCGATGCGCCGGCTGCCCTCGGTGGTGGTGACGCAGAAATCCACGGCCAGGTCGTCGCTGACGTGGACGCCCTGGCTGCCCACGGCGTAGGCGCCCTCGGTGTTCTCGCGGAAGAAGGTCCAGTCGATCCCCTGGGCGGGGACCTTCACGGGGCGTACGTTGGCGAAGAGGTCCAAAGCCTTGCGCATAGCGACATTCGCGCTTTCGATGTTTGGCCAGGGGTCGCCCGCCTGGGGGGTGGTGGTGGGGCCCTTGAGGATTACGTGGCATGCCTTGAGCTCCTCGAGCACGTCGCCGGGGATGGCCTTGTTCACCGCCACGCGGTTCTCGATGGTGAGCCCCTCGATCGTGCGGAACTCGACCTTCCCCGCCGCGACCTCGTCCTTGAGCAGATATTCGAGCACCTGCGCGCTCTCGTTTGTGATGATGGGCCCGATGCCGTCGCCGCCGCACACGCCGATAATGAGCTTATCCAGCGCGGCGTAGTCGGTGAAGTCGCCCTGCTGCCGGATGGCCTCGGCGCGGGCCTGCTGGGCGCGGATGAGATCCTCGAATTTCGCGATGGCGAATTGGATGGATGTTTCGGTGTTGGTCATGGGCGTTACCTCTTCTATAGCTTAATATGGACAGTATACCATACCCGCAAGCAAATTGCAATGTAAAATTGCGCTTGCGCCGGCTGGATGGCTATGCTATAATATCTAATATCTAAAGTCTCACATCTAATATCTAGTATCGAGGTGCCTCATGAACCGCCACGAACTCAAACAGGCCTGGGCCGATGGCCGCAGGGTCTACGGCACGCTGGTGTGCTCGCCCTCGCCCGTGTGGGCCGCGCAAATTCACAAGGCGAACATCGATTTCGTGCTCATCGACGAGGAGCACATGCCCCTGGACCCGCAGGCGCGCGGCTGGATGCTGCGCTGCTACCGGGCGATGGGGTTCGCGCCCATCGTGCGCGTGGGCTCGTGCACCTACCGGGAGGCCTTTCAGGCCATTGAGCACGGGGCTGAGGGGGTGCTCGCGCCGTATATCGAGACCGTTGAGGAGGTGCGCACCCTCCTCGCGGCGGTCAAGTACCGGCCCCTGAAGGGCGAGCGCCTGCGGGGCGCGCTGGACGGCACAATGCCGCTTTCGCCCAAGGAAGAGGACTACCTGCGCCGCTACAACGACGGCAACCTGGTCATCCTCAATATCGAGAGCCGCGCCGCCGCTGACAGGCTCGATTCCCTGCTGCTGCCCGGCGTGGACGCCGTGTTCATCGGCCCGCACGATTTGTCCATCAATCTGGGGATTCCCGAGGAATACGGCAACCCATTGTATCTCGAATACGTCGAAAAGATTATCGTGACCTGCCGCGCCCGGGGCGTGGCCGTGGGCTGCCACAGCGCGTGGGATTTGCCCCGCCAGGCGCAGTGGGCCAAGCAGGGCTTGAATATCGTCATCTGGAACAACGACCTGGGGTTGTTCGTCCGGGGCATCAACGAGGATTTCGCATGGGTGCGCCGGGAATTGGGCGAGGAGGCGAACGGGGCCGGGGGAATTGTTACTTTATAGCTTTGGTAGAGACGCACGGCAGTGCGTCTCCTTCACAAACACTTGCCTATACAAAGGAGACGCACTGCCGTGCGTCTCTACATGCATTATAATCTGAATATCGGCCGCTCGTATTTGAACGCGTACCTCGTGCTGCACTGCGCAAACCCCGCCTTGCGCGCGGCGGCGGCGCTGGCCGGGTTGGTCACGCCGCTGTAATAGGGCACAAGGCCCTGTTCGCGCATGGTTTTCAGGTAGGCATAGGCCAGGGCGGTCGCGATGCCTTTGTTGCGGTAATCCGGAAGGGTATAGATGCGGTGAACATCCCAAATGTCGTCGACCTCCGGGCCGCAGCTGAGATAGCCCAGAGGCCGCTCCCCGTCAAACCAGGCAAACAGGCCTTCCGCGTAATCGATGTGATTCGGATGCTCCGCAATGGGCCGCACAAGACCGTACTCCTCTTTCGCCAGCGGGCGGATATTCGGGTGAAACGGCCCGGCGGGGACCTCGTCCGTATAGGCAAAGCATTCGTACGGCTTTGGGTCCGGTGTCAGGCCGCGCACGGCTTCCACGCACAGCACCCGGCCCTCCGGCTGCTCAATGCTTACATTCAGCTTGCGGTAGCGGCGCAGCACCTCTTTGAGGAAAACGGGGTCATACCCCGTGAAGGACGCAAAATGCCAGGCGGGGTATCGGTGCACAAGCGCAAAGCCGGTTCCGTCGTCATTGGAAAAGGCCTCGTTGTTCCCTTGCCGCAATTCCCAAAGAACGCAGCAATAGCGCAGCCGGTCGGCGTTCAAAATCTCATACAGGGCTTCCGGCTCGATTTGTTTCATGTCACCCGCCCGCCTTCGTATACTCCAGCAGCCCCCCTGCCAGCAGAATCTCCCGCTGGCGGGCTGACAGTTCATGCCGCAAAACGAAGCTTTCGCCCGTCGCGGCGTTCTTCAGGATGACGACCTCGCCTAATTCCATGCGTGTGCGCAAATCCTCCAGGACAAGCTCATCGCCGGCCTCGACGCGGTCGTAGTCGTCCGGGTCGGCAAAGGCAAGGGGTAATATCCCCGCGTTGACGAGGTTCGCCGCGTGGATGCGCGCGAAAGTCTTGGCGATTACCGCCTTGACGCCCAGGTACAGCGGCACCAGGGCGGCGTGCTCGCGGCTGGAGCCCTGCCCGTAGTTCGCCCCGCCGACGACGATGGCGCGCCCGGCCTCGCGGCAATGCTGAGCGAACTGCGGGTCGCACTGGGCGAAGCAGAACTGCGCCAGGTAGGGGATGTTCGAGCGGTAGGGGAGTATCTTCGCCCCGGCGGGCATGATGTGGTCGGTGGTGATGTTGTCGCCGACCTTGAGCACCGCCCTGGCCATGATATCGGCGGGCAGGGGTTCGCTCTTCGGGAAGGGCTTG
>WQTL01000099.1 GCA_009786275.1 Bacillota bacterium
GGTCATGGAAAACCTGCACCTGCATATCGAATTGGGCCTGCAAAGCGGCGCGCCGGACGAGAGCGCGACCCTGCGCCTGCGGCTCAACGAGCTGAGCGGCACCCTGCTGGAACTGGTCGCGGCCGATGCTGATACGGCTGATATAGAGCAAGAAATATTGTCGCTCCAGGCGCGGCTGACCGATATTGAGGGCACTCAGTGTAAAACCGAGCAGGCCAACGAGTTCCTACAAGATGTCTTCGCGCTGGCCGAGCGGTGCAAACACAGGCTGATTGCCTGGGACGAAAAGATGATCCGGCAGATGGTGGCGTGCGTCAAGGTGATTGACAGCGAAAGGCTGCTGGTGATCTTCGGGGAAGGGATGGAACGGGAAGTAGCGCTGGCCTGAAAACAGGGCTTGCGCAATGGCTTATTTTATGGTAAACTAATAGAAAAGTCCTCATGTTTCGTCGCCGTCTGATCCGCCAACAATTATATATAGTACGAATGCACAGGGAGGGACACAATTGTTGGCTGAACGCCTGAAGTCCGATATTGATGTTACACTTGTTGACAGCGTTTTCGCCAGCCGGAGCATCGGCGAGGTCAAGGCGGCTGTGACGGCACTTGCCGCGGCGGCCGAGGGCATGGACGGCATGCACGTCTGGATTCTTTGCCAGCACCTCGCGGACAGGTTTTCGCAGTGGGTGAAGCCCTACCGGAAACCCGCAAGCGGCGCGGCCTGGAACGCGGTCATCGTCCCGCCCGAACACGCGCCGGTCATGCTGCTGTCCTCCTATGTCCCGCTTGACGGCCCGCCGGTTGATGTGCTCAGCGGCCTGAAGAAGCTTACGGCGCTGTGCGATGAGTTCACCCCGCCGATATATGAAGCGATAACCCCCGCGAAAATCAGGCGGATTCTGAACGCCGCGCAAAAGGAATACGGGCTTCTTGACGTACTCGCGCCGAACGAACCGCTGCAAATTTTTCGTTTCAACAACTCTCATATCACATACAATTCCCAGTGCGGGATACCAACCGACCGTAAGCGGCCGGCGACCATTTTTCTGTATCACCCGAAAGAAAACGAGGTCTACGACCGGGTGTTTATCTTCGCCCACGAGCTTGGTCACGCGCTGCACATATCGCTGACCCACGATGTCGAGATCATGCCGGAGGGCTTCGAAGCATTCAACGAATCCATCGGGGTCAAGCTCAGCACGGACCGCGAGAGGCAGGAAGCCTTCGCGGACGCCGCGGCCCTCGCCATACTCAACGTAAAAGGGCTGAGAACGCACTTCCCTACGCCGTTCAGAGGGATATGTCCCCGTGCTTCGCGCGCTATTTGCGCGGGCTGACCGCAAAAACATAGAAGGAAACCGGCATGGGCAAGAGCAACAAGGTCTGCCCGAACTGCGGGCGCCGTATGAAGCAGCAGTTCATCGGTCTCCAACATTGCCGCTGCGGGATGAGCTGGTCAAAACAATCCGGCTTCTTCGAGCGGTCGCCCGGCATGGTCTTCGCGCTGGAACGGAAGACCGTTGGGAAGAAGGTCAAGCAGGTGCCGGTGGTGCGGCATCGGGACTGAAACGGCATAATCGTTGAAGGAAGTATCTTTCAATTTGATTATATTAACATCAAAATTTGTGAAGGAGTACACACAGCATGAGCAAGCAAGACTTTATCAACAAGCTCGCGGAACAGCAGGGCATCGAGAAAAAGCAGGCCGCCGCATATACCGACGCGGTGGTCAAGGCGCTGACCGACGCGCTGGTCGCCGGCGAAAAGGTGCAATTCTTGGGCTTCGGATCCTTCGAGGTCCGCCAGCGCGCCGAGAAGAAGGCCCGCAACCCCCAGACCGGCGAGGAAGTGATCTCCCCCGCCACGCAGGTGCCGGTATTCAAGGCAGGCAAGGCGCTCAAGGACGCCGTAGCAGGGAAATAGCTGTTCATATGACACACAGCGGGCAGGGGGAACCCTGCCTGCTTTTCCCCTCCAACAGCGCAGCGATTAACATCAATCTGTCCCCATAATTCGCACCGTAGCCCTCGCCCACTTTTGAGCGCGCAAGGGCGATGCAATGCTCTATTATGTATTCCTGATCAGCCGGGTCAACCGCCTGCACGGCAACGCCGGACATGCGTCGCAGGCAATCCTCCGCCTCCATGGCGAGCTCGCACTCGCCCTGGTACTCGAAATTCTCCAACAGCTTGCGGTACAGCGCTTCCAGTATGGCGAAAGCGAGCTTGAAACGTCCCTGCTTCACGCGCTGTTCAACCTCAAAAAGCATGTCGCCTGTATCAATGGAAATACAACCCCATTTGTCGTGCTTGTCCCAATCCGGCACGTCCGCGAGCACCGTGTCGATGATGCCGCTGATTTTATCCAGCTCCGCATCAAAATCCGGCTGTGCGAACTGCACCCGCAAGGCGTTATCGAGCCTGGGGTCGTGCCGGGCGTATTCCTCAAGAAAGTTCAGCAGCGCCTCCGGCGCGGCGGCCTTAAGAAAATCGTGCATATTTATCCCTGCCCTTCCAGTTTCCAAAACCCATTGAAACAAGTATACTGTTTCTTGGCAGCGATGTCAAGGTGCAACGATCAAGGAGCGCCAAAAAAAGCCCTTGCAATTCTGCCCAACTTACGGTATAATATAGACACGGCACAGAGAGCAAAGCAACGGTTGGCGATCAGCCGCCACTCGTTGGGGTTGTGTCCGATTTGACGGGCCGGTTTCGTATGCCAACCCGAACAACGCAGTTGCATCTTTTTTGTTGTCGGCTTACA
This sequence comes from Bacillota bacterium, assembly GCA_009786275.1. Classification (GTDB taxonomy): domain Bacteria; phylum Bacillota; class Clostridia; order Oscillospirales; family Acutalibacteraceae; genus WRMQ01. Next base: position 2,764 of record WQTL01000099.1, read on the forward strand.
GCGGAAACCCTTGAGCCTCAAGGCTTTGAGGGTTTTTGCATTCCCCGGAGGCTTGCCAGCTTTCACCGATTTCTAACGCTTTTTCTAACGCGCAGCTTAGAAGCTCCCGGCGATGGCTTCTGCGATGGTTTTCTTCCGCGCAATATCCAGGTGCGAATAGGTGTTGGCCGTCAGGGTGATGTCCGCATGGCCGAGCCACTCCTGTACGTCCTTCAAGCTGAAGCCCTGGGCGATCAGCAGGCTTGCGCAACTGTGGCGCAACTCATGGAAGCGGATGTGCGGCAATCCGTG
>WQTL01000100.1 GCA_009786275.1 Bacillota bacterium
TGATCACCAGCAGGAGGTAGTACCCCACCGCGCCCAACAGGAAAACCACCATGGTGGAGGACTCGGCCATGGGCAATTTGAACAGCAGGCTCGGCATTCAACGCACCGGCGGCGCCGGCGATGTGGCGTTTGATGTCTTCGGAGATCTGCGCCAGACCATAGGATATAGGGGATCTAACCCAGCCGACAGCGGCGGCCGAGGTTGCCAGGTTCGCTTGAAACGGTAAAAAAATTCGATTCATAATAAGCTTCTCCCCTTTCTAACGGCTCTTGAGCTGTTCTCTGCACGCGGTATAGAGCGTATGCAAGTAGTCCGCAACGCGCGCCTCCGGTTTGGTGACCGCCGAGTAATGCTGTGTACGAATCCCATTGAACACCTCGTTCAGGTGCGCCTGTAAAGCTGCGTTGTCGATCTCCAACCCCGAAATCAGCTTGGCGTTGCTGAGGTTTTCGCATTTCTGTCGGAGCACTGCCGCGTCCTCTGTTTCCATTGTATCGGCCAGTTCCCAAAGCTCGTTGATGTTGCTGAGATCGAACAGCTCATACTGGGCATTGACGCCATCCCTGCTGTCTTCCCAGTTCCTGCCGGTGTTGGCGATGTCCCGAAGGAACTTGATATATGATTTACAATACTGGAAGACGGTGCTCACCTTGCGACTTATCTCCGCGTACTCTTCCTCGGTGGCCCTGTGCCTGGAACCCTTCAGGCTCATTTTGGTGCCATAGAGCGCGGCAGCCATGCGGTTCATCGCCTTGGCTCGTTCATCGTTGCGGTTAAGATAAAAGCTCTGATGGAGCACCGTGATGACATAAGAGGAAAAGCTGTAAAGCGCCACCAGGTGCTGTTTCAGGTTCGAGTCTACGTTCTCCCATGTGAAACGGGTCAGTTCTGCGCTGTCCGAGTGTGCTGCTTGCAAGATATGGAGCGCATTTTCGTTCTGCTGCACAGCAAAACTTGCGTCTAACGCATTGAAGAAATCCGTTGCCGCCTGTGCCGCGAACAAATCGACGATATCGAAATGGCTCTTTTGACCGCTGCCGCCGGTTGCGAATGCTTCCGACGTGTGGTGCTCCGCCTGATTTCCCACGACATAAAGGCTGTCGAACACGTGCGCTTTTGAGTCGAACTGGCGCAGCGTCTGCTTTGCGTCGGCCCCTCTGTCGGTGTCTCCGTAGAAATTAAGGGCCACCATGCTCTTGGGCATGAACTCTTCCGTGAAGAGTTGGATGTGGTCACTTTGGTCTTTTTTGTCTGGCAAAGCGAAGTAGGGCAGAAGCAGGCAACCGGAGATCAAAACACGATCAGATGCCGTACCCGGTATCGCCGTCACTTCCCTGCGGATGTATCTCGCCAGATTCGAGAATACCGAGGCCCCTGTCCCTCCGAACACGGATCCGACGATAAACACCTTCACCTTTTCGGATCCGCCCTTCCGTAGTTCTCTAATTACCGGCGTGGCGATGTTGATGTCGTTCAGTGAGCCCTGAGTCTGCGCGAATTTTTCGGCCTGCGTCATGAACTTGAAAATCAAAGCGCCGATGGATGGGTGGCCATAAAAGCCTTTGTCCGTGCTCTGCTGCTGTTCGTCCTTCGAGTACATCGCATCAAGCAGGAGAGAGTCCCCGGTCGCGCTACTGTCGCAAACAGTCTGTGCGATGGAGCTGTCGGCGCGGCCGTCGGTAAGAGCCTCGAACACATTGTTGTAGCTCCATTTGACTTCATCGACCCCGGTGTGCGCGAACGCTGCGGGATCTACGTGCGCGCTTTTGTTGGTTAGAATCTTGCGCAATTCCTGCACGTTTGTCAGCGTGGTTTCGGCCTCAGTCGTGCTGCCGCAATGGAAGTCCTTGACGGAAAGAAAAGCATGACGGCGAAACACGTTGCAAGGATACGGAAAATAGCTAACGCCCTTTATCCTGACGGCATTCCCACGCGCTAGAGCACAAGGAAATGGGCCTGTCGGCCGAGGAACTGAAGACGATTTGCAAGTCGTACTACATGTCCAAGGCCACGGACGCGATGGAGGCGGGCAAGACCCCCACGAGCAACACGCAGCTCGTCAAGATGCTTCAGGGCATCTGCGACAAGATTCTGGGCGAGGGCGTGGTCCGCGTGAACAACCACGACATCGCTTACATCGAAGCCGCCCACACCAAGAAAGGCCGGGCGAGGATCGCGGTCAACACCGCAAACCACGACTTCATGCGCCGCCTGCTGGACAATATCGTGAAGGCCCTGCCCCCGGCGATGGATGCAATCCTGAATGCAGCCGGGGAAATGCTGCCCACCATATTGGAAACGGTAACCGGCCTATTCCAGTCGGTGCTATCCACCATCCTGAAGCTTTTGCCCAAGCTGATCCCCGCAGCGGTGGACGCGGTTATGACAATCGTGGGCGCGTTGGTTGATAATCTGCCCCTCATCATAGACGCGGCGATGCAACTGGTTACCTCTCTTGTAGAGGGCCTGGCAAAGGCAATGCCTAACCTTATCCCCGCCGCCATAGATGCGATCATGACCATCGTGGATGGGTTGCTGGATAACCTGCCCCTCCTGCTGGACGCGGCGCTGCAACTCGTACTGGGTCTGGCCGATGGGATCGTCAAGTCCATCCCTCAATTGATCGAACGGCTCCCGGAACTCATAAAGAGCGTTGTGGATTTCATCGTCAAGGCTGTACCGCAGTTAATTGACGCAGCGATTCAGTTGGTCAACGGCGTAATAAAGGCGCTGCCCACCATTATCAAGGCCATCGTGGCGGCGCTCCCGCAGATCATCCAGGGCATAGCGGACGCGCTGCCGGTGCTGATCCCCGCGCTGCTGGAGGGCATTATATCGCTGATTGGGGCTGTGCTGTCCAATATCGGGGCGATTGTAAAGGCCATCGTTACGGCGCTCCCGGCCATCCTGAAAGCCGTATGGGATTCAGCCGTATCCCTGCTGAAGGGCCTCGGTAATGTGCTAGTATCCCGTAAATACTATTGCTTGCACAAAACAAAAAACTGTGGTATACTCAAAGAAAAAGGGGGTATACCGAGATGCCGAGGAAGAAGT
>WQTL01000101.1 GCA_009786275.1 Bacillota bacterium
CAGCTCATTCATCTTCTCAGCCCCCTTTGGACTGATTATATCACATCTTTCGGCTTTTGTTAATACTTTCTTTACTCATGCGTTTGGCGTGTATGATCACCTCTTAAACCGCACGCTTGCCGCCCGGACGATAAAATCAATCAGCTGCCTGCGGCTGTTTTGCAGCAGGGCATGAATTTCCCAGCCGCCGTCAACGGGATATATCTCTTCATAAAGCCACCAGGCGTTGCGGAACGGCGTCTCCTGCTTCAGGATTGTGCATTGTTCAAGGATAATAGTTTCAATGTCTGAAAACCCGCCAGAGTTATCCAGCTCGATGACAAGATTATTACCCTGCCTGTGGCAGGATGTGACTTTGCAGTCGTGGAAGCTGAAGTCCTCCAGAAACGCGGGGTTCCCCTTTTTGAGCATGGCCTTGTACTGTTTCGCATAGCCCTTCGCAGTTTGGTTCGTCGCTTTTTCATATTGCTTGCACCAAGCCGTGATATCCTGCTTCACGGCGGCAGAGGCGAAATGAAGCGCCAGCACACGGACATCCGCCACCTGCCGCAAGATGTATTCGAGCAGGTTCTCTTTCAGGTCCTTCACGTTGTGCCGATGGGCTTTCCTAAAATTTTTACGTATTGTTTCCGGGTCAAAGGATGGTGGGTTCGGCGGTTTGTATTCTTGAGGTAAATCCGGATTCCAGTATTCCTTTTCCACTTCTCCCCATATGCGTACCATTTCGTCTTCCCTCGCCTTGTACAGCATGCGGTAAAACGCCTGCGAGTATTTCTCCGCGTGCTCTGATGTGTGCAACGGCAAATGAAAGCTTGTATTTTGCATGGTCTGGTACCACTCTTTGGTCATATACTTCATAACATCGCCTCCTGTTTATATTATAGGGCATCCAGTCTAAATTTGCAAGGATTTTGCTTGCCCCGCGGGAAAATATGTGGTACAATCTTGTTATCTGAAAGGAGGGATACCATGCAAATCAGCGTGAGCAGCTACAGCTTTTCAAAAATGAAAACCGCCCCCGTCGAGCGCCTGCGCCTGGCCCGCGAGCTGGGCTTCGCCGCCATCGAGTTCACCGAGACGGACATGGACACAGCCATTCGCCTGCGCAGGGAGAGCGAGAAGCTCGATTTTCCCATCGTCTGCTACACCGTGGGGGCCGAATTTTTGCAGGCCCGTTCGGTCGAAGAGGAGGCGGAGCGCCTTTACAAGCAGGTGGATATCGCGCAGGCCTTGGGTGTGCATCTCATGCGGCACGACGCCAGCCGGGGCTTCCAGCCGTACCGCGCGGCGCATTCGAGCTTCAATGAGGCCCTGCCCCTGCTGGCGAAGGGCTGCCGCCTGGTGACGGAATACGCCGCCGAGAAGAGTGTGATCACCATGGTGGAGAACCACGGCTATTTCTGCCAGGACAGCGAACGCGTCGCCGCCCTGGTGGGCGCGGTGAGCCACCCGAACTTCGGCGCGCTGGTGGACATCGGCAATTTCGCCTGCGCGGATGAGGATCCCGCCGCCGCCGTGGGGAACGTCGCCGCCCTGGCCCTGCACGTGCACGCGAAGGATTTCCACATCAAACCGGGCACGGGCGACAGCCCCGGCGAGGGCTGGTTCCAGAGCCGGGGGGGGAACTACCTGCGCGGCGCCATCATCGGGCATGGAAACGTGCCCGTGCGCCAGTGCATCGGCAACCTGCGGCGCGCGGGCTATGACGGCTATGTGAGCATCGAGTTCGAGGGCATGGAGGACTGCGCGCAGGCCCTGCGAATCGGGCGGGAAAACCTGGAGAAGCTTATAAATGAGAAATGAGAATGCAGAATGCAGAAATATTTCTCATTTCTGCATTCTCATTTCTAATTTCCCATTAGTTTCACCAGTATCGCCTTCTGGGCGTGCAGCCTGTTCTCCGCCTGGTCGAAGATCTCCCGGGCGTGGGCCTCGAAGACCTCGAAGGTGATTTCCTCGCCCTTGTGGGCGGGCAGGTCGTGGAGCACCATGGCCCCCGGCGCGGCGGCGGCGACGACGGCCTGGTTGATCTGGTAGCCCGCGAAGGCTTTTTCCCGCGCGGCGGCCTCGTCCTCTTGGCCCATGGAGGCCCACACGTCCGTGTAGAGCACGTCCGCGCCCGCGGCGGCGGCCATGACGTCGGGCGTGCAGAGGAAATCGCCCTCTTCGGCCGCCCAGGCCATGAGGTCCGGGTCGGGTTCATACCCTGAAGGGCAGGCCATGCGCACCTTCATGCCGGTCTTGACGCAGCCGGCGATGAGCGAATTTGCCACGTTGAAGCCGTCGCCCACATAGCAGAGCGTCAGGCCCGCAAGGCGGCCCTTGTGCTCGCGGATGGTGAGCAAATCGGCCATCACCTGGCAGGGGTGGGCGAAGTCCGTCAGGCCGTTGATGACCGGGATGCTGCTCCAGCGGGCCAGCTGCTCCACCTTTTCCTGCTCGAAGGTGCGGATCATTATGCCGTCCAGGTAGCGCGAGAGCACCCGCGCGGTGTCCTCGATGGGCTCGCCCCGGCCAAGCTGCATGTCGCGGGGGCTCAGCAGCAGGGCGTGGCCGCCCAGGTCGTACATGCCCACCTCGAACGAGACCCGCGTGCGGGTGGAAGCTTTCTCGAAGATCATCCCCAGGGTTTTGCCTGCCAGCAGGGCATGGGGCTCGCCGTTGCGCTTCATCTCCTTCAGTTCCGCCGCCAAATCCAGCAGCGCGGCGATCTCCTCGGGGGAATACTCCGACAGGAGCAAAAAGTCTTTTTGATCGAACATACCGGGCACCTCTTTTGATAGTTTGGGAAAGATACATTATAGCATATTTTCGGGGGATGTCAATGGTGAATGACGAAATCATCGGCAAGATCAGGCAAATGCTGCCCGCGCGCGACCCGGCGGGCAACAAGGGCGACTTCGGCCATGTGCTGAGCATCTGCGGCTGCGAGCGATACCAGGGCGCGGCGGTGCTGGCGGCGCTGGGAGCCGTGCACTGCGGCGCGGGCCTGGTGACGGCGGCGTTCCCGCGGGCAGCCTATCCCGCCGTGGCCGCGAAGCTGACCGTCACGCCGCTGCTGCCGCTGCC
>WQTL01000102.1 GCA_009786275.1 Bacillota bacterium
GGCTCGAATGCTATTCGAGCGTTGGGCGAGCCGGGTTTCACGAAACCCACGGCAAAGCACGGGCGAATACCATTCGCCCCCGTGCAGGGGTTCTTATAGGCGCCGAATAGCATTCGGCGTGGGTAAAAACAAAATGAAAATACCGGGCGGCTGGGGCAGCCGCCAATACAAACAAACACAACCCTGCCGTATTCGGGCAGGGTTGCTTGTTTTCTATTCAGCCTTTACCCGCGCAGAATCTGCCAAAGCATCTGCAAATCCTTGTAATCCACCTTGCCGTCGCCGTTGAGGTCGCCGGTTTTGACTGGCGTCCACTGCGCGTAGAGCGTGACGCTCGCGTTGGCCTTGTAGGTGTCGCCCGGCTTGTATGTATCGCCGGTGCCGTCCTTCTTCGTGTTCCACGCGATGAAGAACAGGCTGCCGTTGGACGGGAGCGCCGCGGCGAGCTTCAGGTCCTGGCCTTCCGTTTTCGTCTGGGCCGCGGGCGCGCCGCTGCCGCCGTTGGCGTCGTAGGTCACGGTGTAGCTGGCGGGGGCGGCTGACTTGATGTCCACCGTGGCCTTGCCGATCAGGACGTTGACGCCGGGCGTGCCGGAGGCGTTGATCGCGTAGACGAAGACGGTCTGCTGGCCGCGTTTGCCCGTCGTGACCGTGTGGGAGAAGCCGTGGTTGTCGCCCGCGCCGACGTACACCTTATTGACGTCGGGGCGGCTCTGGTTGGCCACGCCGTTGCCGTGGCCCTCGCCCGTGCCGGCCTCCCCGCCGATGTATACGTGGATATCCAGGGGTGCGGATACCTTATCCCAGTCGAACGCCCAGCCGGTGACGGTGACGGTGCCCACGCCGCCTGCCGCGGCATCCAGGACGCCGATGGGGTTGCTCGACTTGCCGGCGGGGGGCTTGGGCGCGTTGGTGGTGGGCTTCGCCGTGGTCGTCGGGGTTGTGGGGGCGGTCGTTATGACGGCGGGCGAGGGGGCCCTGACATAGCTGTCAAAATCAGCTGTGCGGATCCAGCCCAGGCGCATGGCGCGGTCGCCGGCGCGGGAGGTGTAGAAGCACTGCGTGTAGATCCCCGAGGTCGCGAAGCCGATGACGTAGTCGCCGGGCGCGATGCTGTCCCAGACGCCGCCGCCCGGACGGTTGTAGACAAGCGCCTTCCCCTTGGCGGTGGCGCGGAAATCGGCCATGTTGTTGGGGCTGAGCGCGCCGGTGCGGATGTAGCCGCAGCGGCTGCCGCCCGGGATGGGATACGAGACGTAGGCGTAGGTGTCGGTCATGCTGTAGACGCAGATCACGTCGGTGCCGTAGATGACCGCGTCGCGCGCCTGGTAGGGCGAGGAGGTGCCGCGCGTGGTAAGGGCGCTGGTGGTATAGACGGGGGTGTTGCCGGTGGCCAGGGAGTAGCTTTCCGCGTAGGCGTACTGGGAGAGGGAGGGCCATTTGGCGATGGCCGCCGAGGCGGAGGCCGCCGAGGCGCAGGCCAGGCCGGCCATCAGGGCCAGCGCGAGCAGGAGCGAGGTCAGTTTACCGAGCTTTTTCATGTGTTTTATCCCTTCTGATAGTATTTTCCAGTAGAATATCGTTATTTTACCATATCCTGTGCGAAATTTCAATAGCATAAATCACTTTTTACAAAAAATCTTTAAATAAAACCGGACGCCCACAGGCGCCCGAAATGCGTTTTTTATCCCTTGGCGTATTCGAAGGCGTATTCGTTCCCCTCCGCGAGAATCTCGTCGTCCACGCCGTGGGCCGCGTATTCGCCGCCAATGTAGAAGGCCCAGTAGGACTGGTCTGCGCTGTAATCGGCTGTGACGCCGTCCACAGTGATGATCATGCCCTTGCCGTCGAATTCCACCAGGCCGTAATCGCGCAGGGCTTCGCCCAAAGTCAATTTGGACGTGGTCAGCTCGTGGGTTTTCTGTGTGCCGTCGGGCATGGTGACAAGCACGGTGACGGTATACGGCGTAACGTGGGTTTCGGGCTCCGTCGTCTGCGCGGAACTGCCCCCGCAGGCGGCGAACGCCGTGAGCAGGGAAATCGCCAGAAGAATCGCGGTGATGGTACGTTTCATGATGCATTCTCCTCTAAATAAATTCCCCTCTGCGGAGGGGTAAATATGCCAAAAACGCCCCGGTCGGAGCGTTCACAGGCTTGGGGCGCTTACGCACCCAGCGACTTTGCCAGCGCGGACTTCTTGCGCGCCGCGTTGTTCTTGTGAAGCAGGCCTTTGGCCGCCGCCTGGTCTACCTTCCGGATGGCCGCCTGCACCAGGGCCTGTTTGTCGTCGCCTTCGGCCGTTTTGGCCTTTTTCAGGGCCGTTTTCAGGGCGGATTTGTTCGCCTTGTTGCGGGCCGCCTTCCCCTGGTTCACCAGCACGCGCTTTTTCGCGGACTTGATGTTGGGCATAGAGTAATCTCCACCTCCTTTCTTCATTACAAGATAATAGTATAGCACAGCGCGCACGGAATTGCAAGCATTTTTTTGCGAATAATAGGGCAGGGGGGGTGGTTTTATCAATTTTCGCAGCGATCTGGCGCTGGAATGCCGCGAGCCGCTGGACAAGGAGGCGCAGCGGGGCCTGCGCTGCGGCGAGGAGGCCCTGGAGGGCTGCCGCCTGACCCGGCTGGAGGTCCTCAATGAGACCGGCGCGAAAGCCATCGGCAAGCCAGTGGGGCGCTATGTGACCCTGGAGCTGCCGCCGCTGGGGGAATACGCGGAGGTCTACGGCCCGGGGATGGAATGCGCGGCGCGGGAGCTGCGCCGCCTGCTGCCGCCCGAGGGCCCCGTGCTGGTGGCGGGCCTGGGCAACGGCGATATGACCCCCGACGCCCTGGGGCCGCGCTGCTGCGCGCTGGTGCTGGCCACGCGGCATCTTTCCGGCGAGCTGGCGAAGAGCGCGGGGCTGGGGGCCTTACGGCCCGTCAGCTGCCTGACGCCGGGGGTGCTGGGCCGCACGGGCATGGAATCCGCCGAGCTGGTGGCCGCCGCCGTGCGGGCGGTAAGGCCCGCCGCCGTGCTAACAGTGGATGCCCTCTGCGCGCGTAAGCTTTCGCGGCTGGGCTGTACGATACAGCTC
>WQTL01000103.1 GCA_009786275.1 Bacillota bacterium
CCTGCCGCTGTTCCAGGGCCTGCTTGTCCAGTTCGAGCTGTTTCGCCCGGTCGCCGCCCATGCGGCGGGCCTCCTCCAGCTGGGTGATGCGCTGGGCGGCGGCGGCAAGCTCCGCGGCGAGCTCCGACTGCGCGGCCTTGGCATCCTGCAAACGGGCGCCGAGTGCCCCGGTGTGGCTCTCCCGGCGGATGACGTCCTCTTGCGCGCGCGTCAAATCGCCCTGCGTGCCGGAGGACGCCGCCTGGGCGGCCGCGGCCTCCTCGTCCAGCTGTTTGACGCGGCCGGCCTGGTCGTTCGCCTGGCGGTCGAGCTGCTGGATATCCTGCTTCAATTTCGCGATCTCGTTGCCCCGGCTGAGGATACCCGTGCCCTGGGAGCGCGAGCCGCCGGTGATGCTTCCCCCCGCGTTGACCACCTGTCCGTCCAGGGTGACGATGCGGAAGCGGTAGCTGAATTGCCGCGCGATGGCGATGGCGCTGTCGATGTCCTCGGCCACGGCGGTGCGGCCCAACTGCGCTTTCAGAATGACGTCATACAGGCTGTCGCAGGTGACAAGCTCCGGCGCCATGGCGATGAAGCCCGGGCAGCGCTCCAGGCCGGGTTCGCGGAACTCCCGGGCGCTGATACTGGTGAGGGGCAAAAACGTCGCCCGGCCGGTGTTGCCCCGCTTGAGGTATTCGATGGCGCGTTTGGCGGCGCGCTCGTCGTCGGTGACGATGTGCTGCAGCGCGGGGCCCAGGGCGGTCTCCACCGCCAGGGTGTAGTCCGGTTCCACGCGGATGAGCTGCGAAAGCGTGCCGTGCAGGCCCTTGAGCCCGCCCCGGGCGCTCTCCTTCATCAGCGCGCGCACCGCACCGCTGTAGCCCTCCATGTTCTGCTCCAGATCCTCCAGCAGCTTCAGGCGGGACTGCGACTGCCGCTGCTCGCCCCGCAGGCGCTCCAGCTCGCGCCGGGCCTCGCCGGCCTTCGCCGCGCGGTTCTCGGCACGCAGCTTGTAGCCCTGCAAGCTGTTTTGCAGGCCCTTCACCGTTTCGCGCTGCTCGCCGAGCAGCTGCTCCGCCTCGGCCAGCCGTGCCTCAAATTCCGTGACCTGCTGCGTGCGCAAATCGCCCGACTGCCCGATACTCTCTATGCGCGCGTGCAGTTCCGCCATGGAGGAATCCGCCGCGGACTGCTCTATATGCCGCTGGGCCAGCTGCTCGGTGATCCCCTGCAGCTCCCGCGCCAGCGCGCCGCTCTGCGTGAGCAGGGCCTGTTCTTCGTCTTTGTGCTTGTCTGCCAGTTTGGCGCAGGCGAGCAACGCCTCGCGTTTATTCGCGACCTCCTGCCGCAGCGCGCTGATCTGCTCGAGCACCGCGCCGATCTCCGCCTCCAGCTGCTGGCGGTCGTCGGCGGCGTGGCTGCGCTCCCGGGCGATGCGCTCCATGGCGGCGCGGTTGTGCTCCACGGTATTTTCCAAAACGAGGATCTCGCCCTCCTGCCGCAGGGCCTGCTCCTCCTGGGCGGCGCGGCCCAGCCGCAGCTCCTCCATGCGCAGGGTGAGCGCCTGGGACCGGCCTTGCAGCTCCGCGATTTCGCTCTCGAAGCGCTCCAATTCCTCCTCGCACAGCTGATATTCCTGCTGCGCGCGCAAAATTTTATACTCCTGCCCGCGCAGGCTCTCCGTGGATTGGGCGATGGTGTGCAGGGCCAGCCCGATCTCGAGCTTCTTGCGCCGCCCGGCCAGGGTGAGGAACTTTTCGGCCTTCTCCTTCTGCTGGCGCAGGGGTTCCACCCGGCCCTCCAGCTCCAGCAGGATATCGCGCAGTCGCACGAGGTTGTCCTCAGCTTGCGCAAGCTTGCGCTGGGCGGCTTCTCTACGATAACGGGATTGCGATATTCCCGCGGCCTCCTCCAACATATCGCGTCTCTGCTCGGAGCGGGAGGACACCAGCTCCGCCACGCGGCCCTGCCCCACCAGGGAGTAGCCGTCGCGGCCCAGGCCCGTATCCATGAACAGCTCGTGGACGTCCTTCAGGCGCACGCTCTTGCCGTTGATCAAGTAGTCGCTCTCGCCCGAGCGGTACAGCCGCCGGGTGACGGCGACGTCGTTTTCGTCGCGGTTCAGCGCCCTGTCGGCGTTGTCCAGGTGCAGCGTGACCTCCGCCAGCCCCAGCGCGCGCCTCTTGTCCGTGCCGCTGAAGATGACGTCCTCCATTTTCGCGCCGCGCAATTGCTTGGTCGATTGCTCGCCGAGCACCCAGCGCACGGCGTCGCTGACGTTGCTCTTGCCCGAGCCGTTGGGCCCGACGACGCAGGTGATGCCGGAGCCGAACTCCAGCCGCGTTTTATCGGGGAAGGATTTGAAGCCGTGGAGGTCGAGGGCTTTCAGGTGCATATGCATATCCTAACGTATATTGATGTACCAAATGATTGTACCACAAAATCTTGGGTGATGCAAGCACTTTGCGCTAAAACATCTCCCCCCGGAACCCCGCGAACGCGCTCGGCAGCGCATACCCCCGCTCCAGCTCCTCCCGCGTCACCCAAACGAGCCCATGCCCTTCCAAAGCCTCGCGCAGAACCACCCGCTCGGCGGCCATGTGCCACTCGATATGCGTGAAGATATGCACGGCTTGCCCTGCAAGCTCACGGGAAATCACCAGCCCGGGCGGGAGTTCGAAGGCCTCGGGCAGCTCCCACAGGCCGGCCAGAAGGCCCTTCGGCGGGCGGCGGCGCAGGGCGAGCCTGTCCCCGAAGCGCAGGATGAGCAGCTCTCTTTGTTCGATTCTGCGCGGCTTTTGGGGGGATTTCACCGGGAAGTCAGCCGTGCGGCCCTGGGCATGGGCGAGGCAATATTCTTTTAAAGGGCACCCCCCCTGCCCCCCCTCTGCAGAGGGGGGCTTGGCGCATTTGGGCAGGCCGTTCGGCAGGCACACGCAGGCCCCCAGCTCCATCATGGCCTGGTTGAAGTCGCCGGGGCGGCCCTGCGGCAGGACGCGCAGCAGGCGGGCGGCGACGGCGCGGCGGGTCTGGTCCAGGGCGACGTCGGCGGGGTCGGCGGCAAGGCGCGCGCAGACCCGCAGAACATTGCCGTCCACGG
>WQTL01000104.1 GCA_009786275.1 Bacillota bacterium
TTCGCGGAGATTCAGCAGGCCGTGAAGGAGGGCCGCTGGGTTCCCGTCAACGGCTGGTGGGTGCAGCCGGACTGCAACATGCCCTCGGGCGAGAGCTTCGCCCGCCACGCGCTGTACAGCCAGCTGTACTATTACGAAAAGTTCGGGCGCATCTGCAAAACGGGCTACAACGTGGATTCCTTCGGCCACAACGCCATGATGCCCCAGCTGCTGCGCCAGGGCGGCATGAACGCCTACGTGATGATGCGCCCCGGCATGCACGAAAACCCGGACATCCCCCAGAATGCCTTCTGGTGGGAGAGCCCCGACGGCACCCGAGTGCTCAATTACCGGATTCCCCGGGGCTATGGCTGCTCCGGCAGCGACGGCCTGGACGACAACATCGAGTTCTACCGGGAGCGCAGCGAAGAGGTCAATCACGGGATGATGTTCTTCTACGGCGTGGGCAACCACGGCGGCGGGCCCACCAAAGCCGATCTGGCGCACTTGGTGGACGTGATGAAACAGGAGGGCTTCGAATCGCTGGAGTTCAGCTCGCCGGACGCGTTTTTCGCGGACTTGGTGCAGACGGAGATCGACCTGCCGGTGTGGAAGGACGACTTGCAGCACCACGCCAGCGGCTGCTACAGCGCGACCTCGCTGGTCAAGCAGCTCAACCGCAAGCTGGAGCAGTCGCTCTACTTCGCCGAGGTGTTCGATACGGCGGCGGCGAAGCAATTCAACCTGAAGCCTGCCACCTCCCTCCTGAAGGAGGCTTGGCGCGACGTGGCCTTCAACCAGTTCCACGACATCATGTGCGGCTGCTCCATCATGGAGGCCTACGACGACGTGCGCGACAGCATGGGCCACGCCCGCACCATCGCCGACCGGGTGACAAACAAGGCTTTGCTGCAGTTCACGCGCAGGATAGATACCTGGGTGCCTGGCTGCTCGGACCCCACGGAGGAGGTGCGCCACAGGGGGATTCCCCACGAGCTGCCGCGGCCCGTGGTGGTGTTCAACGCCCTGGGCTTCGAGCGGGAGATTCCCGTGCAGGCCATGCTGAAATCCGCCTGCGTGGAGGACGCGGACCACAAGCCCGTGGCCTTCCAGAACGTGCAGGCCTCGCGCTTCGACGGCCCGAACCCCCGGGACACCCTCTTCGCCGCGAAGGTGCCCGCCATGGGCTACGCGCTCTTTTGGATGTGGACCTACCGGCCGGGCGCGCCGGCGTTTGAGGATACAGGGGTCAGGGGCGAGGATACCGGGGCGGGGATTTCGATTGAGAACGAGTTTTTATCCGCGCAGTTTGACCCCGAGACCGGCGGTATCGCCAGGCTGATCGACAAGCAGGCCGGGCGCACGGTGAATGCCGAGACCCTGGCCATCCCCACGGTGATCAACGACATCGAGGCCGACACCTGGGCGCACGGCATCTTCAAGTTCCACGATATCAAGGGCACGATGAAGCTCGAGCGCATCCGCTTGATCGAGGACGGGCCGGTGCGGGCCCTTGTGGAAGTCAAACACAGCTTTGGGAGTTCAACACTGGTGCAGCGCTTCAGCCTTGCGGCGAAGCAAAAGAAGCTCCATGCGGAGGCGAAAGCCCTGTGGCACGAGGACTTCACCATGCTGAAGATTCCGCTGCCCCTGGCCGGCAAGGACGAGATTTCCACCTACGAGATTCCCAACGGGTTCCTCAAGCGGCCCTGCAACGGCGAGGAGGAGCCGGGGCTCAACTGGGCGGACGTGACGGTTACGGACGAGGCGGGCAAGCGGCATGGGATCGCCGTGATGAGCGATTCGAAGTACAGCTATGACGCGCCGGGGGCCATGATCCGCCTGACCGCGCTGCGCAACGTGATCTTTGCCGACCACTGCGCCGCGCGGCCCGACAGGGAGTTCAATTTCACCGACGAGGGCCTGCAGCGCTTCGTCTACGCGATTTATCCCCACGAGGGCGAGGCGGAACAGAGCGACGTGGTCTTTGAGGCCGCGAGCCTGAACAGCCCGGCCTTCGTGGTGCAGGAGAGCTATCACCCGGGCAACCAGCCGCCGCGCATGAGCCTGGTGAGCGTCGACGAGCCGAACATCCTGGTGACGGCCTACAAGCTGTGCGAGGACGGTTCGGGCGACCTGATCGTGCGGCTCTATGAGACCCGGGGCGAGGCCTACACCCACGCGGCGATTGCGCTGCCGCAGGTGGACGCGGCCTTCTGGGCGGATTTCACAAAGCACGAGGTGAAGACGTTCCGGATTGACGCGGAGGGCAAGGCAAAGCAGGTGAACTTCCTCGAGGGCGTGGCGGGGTAATTACTGCGCAATAAAAAAAGAGCAGGGGCGAGCGGATCGTCCCTGCTTTTTTATTTGGTGTAGAGACGCATGGCAATGCGTCTCCATGCAAGGCAGTTTTTGCGGAGACGCACTGCCGTGCGTCTCTACTGGATCATCTTACAGATCGTAATATTTCAGGAACTCCAGGGGGTGCGGGGCAATGTTGACCTCCCCGGCGTCCTTGCGGATCTTTTTCAGCTGGCTATTGATGAGATCCTGGCTGAAGACGCCGCCGTTCAATAAGAATTCGTGGTCGCGCTCCAGGGCGTCGGCGGCTTCATCGAGGGACTTGGGCAGACTGCCCACGACTTTTTTCTCCTCCTCGGTGAGGTAGTACATGTTCTTGTCGTAGGGGCCGAAGCCTCGGGCCGTGGGGTCGGAGCGCTTCTGTATGCCGTCCACGGCGGCCATGGCGATGGCGGCGTAGCAGAGGTAGGGGTTGGCCGTGGCGTCGGAGGGACGGAACTCGAAGCGCTTGTCCTCGGGGGCGCGGGCGTAACCGGGGACGCGGATGACGGCGCTGCGGTTCGAGGTGGCGAAGCAGACGGTCACGGGGGCCTCATAGCCCGGCACCAGGCGCTTGTAGCTGTTGGTGGAGGGGCAGCAGAAGGCCGTGAGGGCAGGGGAGTGCTCCAGGATGCCGCTGATGGCCCACAGGGCGACATCGCTGAGCTGGGAGTAGCCGTTCTCGTCGTAGAAAATCGGCTTGCCGCCGTGGAACATCTGGAAATGCACGTGCATGCCGCTGCCGCACTCGCCGTAGAAGGGCTTG
>WQTL01000105.1 GCA_009786275.1 Bacillota bacterium
GCCGTAGCCGCCGCCCGGGAGGATCAGCACGGCGGGATAGCGCCGCCCCAGATCGATCTCGGGGCTGTTGTCCCGGGCGTAGATTGTGAGGGTCGCGGGGCCCAGGGGGGTGGTGTCAGGGATCATTTGGCTTTTCTCCAGGTATGATTGTCATTCGGCAAATCTGGTTTCCCTCGCGCTCGCCGGGCACATAGGGGATGATTTTCTTCTCGAAGGCCAGCTGCTGCACCTCCAGCGGCATGTCGCGGATGTCGACATAGAGCCCGTTTACCATGACCATCCAGATCATGGGATTATCTTCGATCAACTCCGGCAATAGCCATTCGCAGTTGCCGTAGGTGATCTTGAACATATCGCGTATCTCTTTTGATTTTTGCCCGGTGGTGGCAACAGACAGGCCGAAGCCTGCGGCAAGCTCGCCGGCGGTCATGTGGATGTCCTGCGACTTGTCGAAGATGAAGTTGTTCGTGCCGATGGCGTGCGCGATGCCCGCCGCCCAGGTATGCGCACGACCGCCCAGCAGCGGCGACGGACGCTTACGGCAGAGCTTTTCCAGCAGCCGCAGGCAGAGCGCCTTATAATCATCATTGAGTTTTTCGTCGCAGAACACGACAATCAGCGGCGCGATCTCGTCGTATTTCGCCTGCATGGTTTTGGGGATTGCCATAATTCAGCCTCTTTCTAGCGTTGTCAATCATTTCTTGGCGGGGCAAAGGAAACTGTTCTTCTTCAATACGATTTCACCCGTAGCATACAGCACTTCTTGAACTTTTTTCCACTGTTGCAGGGGCAGGGCTCGTTGACCTCAATTTTGCGCCCGAAATCGAAATCGCAGCCCTCTTGAAAACACGCCCACCAAGCCATATCTTCGGCGCAGTCGTCCACGCGCCGCCCCCAGCGGTTCGCCCGGAACTTCGCCAGGGATTCCTCCCGCGTGTTTTCGGAGATTTCTTTTTGCCAATCTTCCCAAGTTCCCACAGGGAATTCGTCCTTGTCCGCGTCAAACGCACCGGCGTCGAACAGGCCCTTGACGACCTCTGTCAATTCATCCAGGTGCATATCCGCGCAGTCGAAGGCGCTATACTCCAGCAGTTCATCGTCCCGCTCGCCGGTCAATATTGCGCGGAACAGCTCTACGATCTCCTCACGGGCCATTTCGCCTGCCGCGAACAGAATTTTCAGCGCGCCCAATGCCGCGCTGCGGGCGGGCTCACACAGGCTGCTGTTCATGACGATTTCCTTCAGCGCGGGAATGTCCTCTGCTGTGGCGCAGGAGGCAATCACCGGGCCGTATATCTCCGAGAAGGTGCAGATGTCCGCCACCTGTTCCAGCGCGTCCTCGCCCCAGCGCAGCAGTTCCAGCAGCAGTGGGAACGCCTCCCGCACACGAAACTCCGCAAGGGGGAAGATCACGAATTCGACATCACCCGCGTAGTCCTCTTCCATTACGAGCTTCAGCCGTTCCAGCAAGCGGGGGATGGCCTCGTCTTTGTTCGCGCGGATGCATTCCAATTCCTCGCGGGGAAAGCGGGGGTAGACCGTTCGCAGGTTATGCAGTGCGGTTCTTGTGTTCATGTAGTCTTCCTTTCGATGATCATCTGCTTTGCTCTTCCTATTTTAGCACAAATCCAGCCAAAGCACAACAGAAAAATCGCGGGCAGGCATTGCAAACGGACAGGATACACAATATAATGTATAAGACGATATAACACAGCCCGGCGCGATGCCGGGCCGTGTTGTTGCTTTGTTGCCGCTTACTCGGCGGGGGTAAAACCGCGCTCGGCCAGGGCTTCCAGCAGGCCGGAGGGAAGCTCGCCGATGAGCTCGCCGTTGCGCCCCAGGGTGACAGGCCCGATCTGGTAGCTGTAGCTCGGCGGATTGAGGTACAAAGGTTCGGTCGAAAGGGCCTCTCCGATGGCCCGCGCCAGCGCCCCGCGCTTTTTGCCCGGCACGTCGAAGCGGATCGAGGGCGATGTGAAGATCAAAGGCGATGTCGACATCGAGGGCGACGTGGATGTGACCGGCAAAATAGACGCCACCGACGAGGTCCACAGCGACACCGACGTGACAGCGGCGGGCGTAAGCCTGAAGAACCATACACACACCTGGCCCTCCACGCCCCCGCCGGGTTCGCCCGGCAGCACGATACAGCCCACGCCCACGGGATAAAACAAAACAGGACACAGCCGGAGCCGTGCCCTGTTTTCGCGGGTGTGGTATTAGGCGCTGATGTGCAGATAGTCCTTCAAGCCCTGCTGGAGAATTTGCGAGAACGGCGCGTTCGCCTGTTCGGCCTGGTACTTCAGCCAAGCGGGGATCGTGACCATTTTGTTTGCTGCCCGCTTGTCGTTTTGGCGGCGGTATTCCTCGGTGTCGGCATACACGAAACTGGCGAAAGCATCCGGGGAATCATCGGTTTGCCGGGCCGCTTCGAGGGTGGACGGCGGCGTGGGTTCGACGCCGTCTTTCTCCATGTGATACAGCAGCATTTCAGCTGCATCCTGTGCCATTTCAATTGCCTCGGCCAAGTCGTCGCCAAAGGTGTGGCAGCCCTTCAAGTCAGGAATACTCACCAGCATTTTGCCGTCTTCGGGCGTAAAGACCGCGGGATACACGTACTTCATGGGGTTTGCTCCTTTCGTTGCTAAAGTTAGTATATGCAGGGAAGGGTGCGGGGCTTATTTCAGCCCTGCGTCCTTCAGGATTTTGTCTGCCGTGCCAGTCGGTACTTCCTTTGCCGGGTGGCGTCCAAAGGCGATTTTGAAGTCCGGGTTGCTTGGGTGGTAGATGTAAGCGTGTCTGCCGCCGTCGTCACCTTTCTTCCATCCTGCTTTTTTCACCAGCCGCTCAAGTTCTGCCCAGGTCATCTTTCCCTCACCTCCTGTAGATATTATAACATATGTTAACCTATGTTGTCAAGCTTTTTTCTTCAATTTTTCAAAAATATTTTTCAGTTTTTGGAGGCCGCCATGGCGAACGACACGCTTTATACTATTCCCGCTCTAAAAGAGGTTCATCATTTCTGTGTTGCATTGGGGCATCGTGAGGAAAAATGACGCGCCGTCAACGGGGTCGACCGCGCCGTAGGCGTAGCGGTAT
>WQTL01000106.1 GCA_009786275.1 Bacillota bacterium
CGCAGCCCGTGCGGTCGCTCGCCTTCGGCGACTGGACAAGGCAGGGGCTGCCGTTCTACGGCGGGAACGTGGTCTATCACGCAAAATTGGAGCTGCCGGAGGGCGGGCGCTGCGCGCTGGAGGCCGCGCATTTCGCGCAGCCGGTGCTGAGCGTGGCGATGGACGGCGCGGAGCGCGGGCCGATTGCGCTTTCCCCCTGGCGGGCGGCGCTGGGCAGGCCCTGCGAGGGCACGCACCGCGTGGACATCACGGCCTGCGGCAACCGCGTCAACACCTTCGGCGCGCTGCACAACTGCAATTATGCCGACAACTGGTTCGGCCCGGGCGCCTGGCGCACGGAGGGCTGCGGCTGGACGTACGAATACCGGCTGAAGGAGAGCGGGGTGCTTGCCGCGCCGCGGGTGCTGGCGGAGGAATAGCGGCGTTCGAAGCATTTCGACAAAAATCATTACCATTACTTGACAATGGCAATCCTGCCTGATATAATAGGTATCGGTAGCGTTGCCTATACGGTAGGCGGTTAAATCCTGCCCCCGAAAGGGGGTGTCGCGATGGAATATTTAGTGCTGTTAGTAGTAATACTTATCGTTGCTACGGGCTACATTAACGCGGCAAAGAAATAACCGCCCCAGCTTTCCCGACTGAGCGGTTATTTCTATAACTTGTTCTAGGGGGCTAACCGTCTATACGGCGGCGCTATCCTTGTTTATAGTATACAACAACAGAATAAGAATGTCAATATGAAACGCGAAATTTCCGCAAAAAATAATCTTGCCATTTGCGGAAAAGCGTGGTATGATAATCGAAGAGTGCTGTTATACCGGAGACGCGCTGCCGTGCGTCTCTACAGAAAAAGACCATAGAGTAAGGAAATGTATGCTGCAATTCGAGGAACTGCGCCTGCAACTGCTGGGGCAGAAGGAAAAACTGAACGAGCTGCGCCAGGCCCTGGGGCTGGAGGCCGCGGCGGCGGAGATTGCCGAATTGGAGGCGCGCTGCGCCGCTGACGGCTTCTGGGACGACCCGAAACAGAGCCAGGCCATTTTGCAGCGCATATCGAGGCTCAAGGCGAAATGCGAGGGATATGATAGGCTGAAGGCGCACTTCGACGACGCGCTGACGATGATCGAGCTGGCCGACGAGGAGGAGGAGGAATCCCTCTTCGGCGAGTGCAAGGACAGCGTGGACGGCTTTACGCGTAAGCTGGAGGAGAGCACGCTTTCCACCCTGCTCAGCGGCGAATACGACGCGAACAACGCCATTTTGGCCTTCCACGCCGGCGCGGGCGGCACCGAGGCCCAGGACTGGAACGAGATGCTCGTGCGCATGTACATGCATTGGTCCGACCGCCATGGCTTCAAGTGCGAGATGGTGGATTTCCTCGACGGCGAAGAGGCGGGCCTGAAATCCGCTGTTTTGATCATCCAGGGGGAGAACGCCTACGGGTTCCTCAAGAGCGAAAACGGCGTGCACCGCCTGGTGCGCTGCTCGCCCTTCGATTCCTCCGGGCGGCGGCACACCAGCTTCGCCTCCCTGGAGGTCATGCCGGAGATCGACGACGACTTGGGGTTCGAGATCAACCCGGACGACATCAAGATGGACGTCTACCGGGCCAGCGGCGCGGGCGGGCAGAAGGTGAACAAGACCAGCTCCGCCGTGCGCCTGACGCATGTCCCCACGGGCCTTGTCACCTGCTGCCAGATCGAGCGCAGCCAGCACCAGAACCGCGAGGTCGCCCTGCGCATGCTCAAGAGCAAGCTCATCGAGATCAAGGAGCGCGAGCACCTGGACAAGATCGAGGACATCAAGGGCGTGCAGATGGACATCGCCTGGGGCAGCCAGATCCGCAGCTATGTCTTCATGCCCTACCAGATGGCGAAGGACCACCGCACGAACTACGAAAATGGGAATATCCCCGCCGTGATGGACGGGGATTTGGACGGGTTTATCAACGCGTATCTGAAGATGCAGGCGAATGCCAATGCTTAATGCTTAATGCTGAATGCTGAATGCTTAATTGGGGAAGCGGGATGAAACGGCTCTTTGATGTGGCGGCTAGCATACTCGCGCTGATTGTGCTGTTCCCGGTGCTGGGGATGGTGTCGCTTATCGTGTTCTTCGACGACGGCGCGCCGGTGGTGTTCAAGCAAAACCGCGTGGGAAAGCATAACGAGCTGTTCAAGATCTACAAGTTCCGCACCATGCGGCGAGAAACAAGAAATACCTCGCAAAACGAGCTGCGCGGCGAGAACTGCATGACGCATTCGGGCAAGCTTCTCCGTGCGCTGAGCCTGGACGAGCTGCCGCAGCTGTGGAACATCCTCAAGGGCGAGATGAGCTTCGTGGGCCCGCGGCCGCTGATCCCCGAGGAGGACGGGATCAGACGGATGCGCGTTGAGGCAGGTATTTACGCCGTGCTGCCGGGGCTCACCGGCTGGGCGCAGGTGAACGGGCGCGCGAACGTGAGCGACGAGGAAAAGGTGGCCCTGGACAGGGAGTACATCGAAAAAAGATCGTTCCGGATGGATGTGAAAATCCTCGTGAAAACCTTTGTGCAGGTTCTTACGAGGAAAGATGTAAGCTAGATTGTTTGTGAAGGGCGGGCGGCATGAATGCCGCCCCTACAGGTTCATTTGATTCCCAGGTATTCCTCCAGGCATTGGCCGCTGGCCTTCATCTTCGTTGCGGCGTCCACGCCCACGTAGCGCCAGTGCCAGGGCTCGTAGGAGACCCCGGTGACGGATTCCTTGTTCTTGGGGTAGCGCAGGATGAAGCCGTAATCCTGGGCGTTCTTCTGCAGCCAGGCGAATTCCTTCGAGCGGTCGAAGGCGGGGTCGGTCGTCCACACGCCCTTGCGGGTGATATCGATGGCGAGGCCCGTCTCGTGCTCGCTGCAGCCGGGCAGCTGTATGGTTTTCAGCACCCGCTCGATGGCCTCCTGCCGGCCGAGCCCGGCGTCCTCCAGGGCCTTGACCTCGCTGTCGAAGTTCGCCTTCTGCTGGTAGGTGCTGCGGTAGGCGGAAAAGGGGATCAGCTCCAGCTCGGTGTTTTTGTCGGACGCCCGCGCCGCGTCGTACATCTTCCGGTATTGCGCGGCGGCCTGCCGCTCCA
>WQTL01000107.1 GCA_009786275.1 Bacillota bacterium
GATCTCCTCATAGCTGGTCTTGACCCCTATGGCATCGAAGATGAGGGCAAGCGCGCCGCCATAGGTGCAGTCCCGCCACTCCCCCCAGCGCAGCATGGGCACGCCGTCGATATAGCTGCCGCCGTTGGCGGTTTTCACGGTGTAGGGCATGCGCGCCTCCGCCTGCCCCTGCGCCGCCAGCTTCACAATCTCCGGCACGGCTTTCGGGCTGTAGCTCTCCGGGGCCGTGACGGGTTTTTTCAGGGGCTCGCTCATGGTTGTCACTCCTTACTTGGATGTTAGACCGGCGGCGTCAAGTCTATAATCTAACGTCTAAAATCTAATATCTATTATACCACGGCCCTTTCCTCTTGTCTTGTCCGTTCGTACCAAATTTAAAAATAGTACCGTTACCCCGTCACAGCCCTGCTCAGCGCGTCTATGCGGGCGATGATCTCCGTATAGAAGGGCAAGGTCTGCTCCATCGTGCGCCCCAAGCCGATGATCGAGCCGTGGTCGCCGCGCACGGTGGGCATGACATACCAGATGGCGGGCTTCAGGTTTTCGTGGGTGAGCGCGTTGGGATAGACGGCCTCCGTGTGCGGTTCCCCGAAGGGATAGGTGGCGGAGATGGTGTTCACCAGGCAGTCGTTGGGCTTCCACGCGTCGTCGATGCCGTTTTCCGGGCTGGTGAAGTTCCCCATGAGCCAGCCCAGGGGGTGGTAGAGGGCGGTCATGTCGTCCGTGGGCTTGCCGTTGTCCGTGCCGTCCACGGGGTAGGAGAACAGGTAGGTATCCGGGCAGAGATTGCGGGTGAGCGCGTTGACGGCCTTCGCGCCCGGCAGGGTCAGGTCATAGTAGGCGGTATCCATCGTCTTCGCCGCGCGTAAAACCTCGCCGATGCCCATGCCGCCCCAGGTGAAGCCCAGCTTGGACAAGATGCTGTCCATGCTGTCGCGGCCGAGCAGCGAGGCGATGCCGCTGATGATCGGGTTGACGTCCAGGATGGTCAGCAGGCTGGTGCCGTTGTGGGGCGCGGCCAGGCAGGTCACGCTGAACACCCAGTCGCCTTTGCCGCCGGTGAACAGGGGCGAGCAGCCCGCCCCGGACAGGGCCTTCTCCGCGGCTGCGCCGTTTTGCAGCAGCGCGCAGAGCATGCGCGCCGCCGCCCCGCCGAAGCTGTGGGCGATCAGGTTGACCTTGCGCAGGTTGTCGTTTTCGTCCACCGTGCCCCAGTCCGTGAAGGGGGGCGCGTCGTAGGTCTTGCCGTAGCGCTCGTGGCCGTAGGCGGCGCTGTGGGCCTCGCCGTAGTCCACCCGGGTTCCGGTCAGCGCGGCGTAGAGCTCGCAGGCCCTGTCCCAGGCGGAGCCCATGGGGTTCCCCGAGGGCGCGTAGCACAGCGTGCCCTGCTCCTCCAGGGCGGGCAGCAGCGCGCCGCCCGTGGCCCCCCAGTAGGAGACCGGGCTTTCCGTGTCGTCGCCAAAGCCGTTGAGCCCGTGGACGAACACGAAGGGGTAGGTTGTGGGTACGCGGGGTGCTTTGCGCTTGAACAAGTCGCAGCCGGGGAGGAGCAAAACCGCCCCGCACAGGGCCAGGGCGGCGGCGATGGAGAGGATTCGTTTCATGATGGCCTCGAATTCATTTTGAATGGATTTGTGTTAATGTATGATTTATGTGGCGCTGCAATGGCCCGCCGCTGTAACGCTACGCCTCTTTTGCCTCCCGCTCCCCGATCTCCGCCTTGATTACCGCCACGCGCCTGTCCTCCACCTCTTCCACGGTGAATTTCACGCCGCGGTACTCCACCTCGGGGTGCTCGCCCGCCTGGGGCAGGTAGCCCAGCTCGCGTATGACGAAGCCCGCGATGGTGTCGTACTCGCCCTCGGGCAGGGGCACGCCGGTGAGCTCCGCCACCTCCTCCACGGCGGTCGTGCCTTCCAGCAAGAAGGTGCTCTCGTCGATTTTGGAGATGTCCTCCTCCTCGTGGTCGTATTCGTCCTGTATGCTGCCCACGATGGCCTCCAGGACGTCCTCCAGGGACACCAGGCCTGCCGTGCCGCCGTATTCGTCCACCACCACGGCGATCTGGATGTGCCGGGCGGTCATCTCCTTGAGCAGCTCGCCGCAGCGCTTGCTCTCGGGGATAAAATGGGCCTCGCGCATGACGTCGCGCGGGGTTTTGCCGGGCATCTCCCGGCCCACGTATGGCAGCAGGTCCTTGATGTAGATCATGCCGATGATGTTGTCCAGGTCGTCCTCAAACACCGGCAGACGCGAGCAGCCCTCCCGCATGGCGGCCTCCACGGCGTTCTCCAGGGGCTCGCCGGCCTCCATGCCTACGATGTCCGTGCGGTGGGTCATGATGTCCCCGGCGTCCAGGTCGTCGAGCTCGAAGATGTTGTGGATCATCTCCTGCTGCGTCTCCTCGATGACGCCCTTTTCGCCGCCGGCGTCCACCAGCATGCGGATCTCCTCCTCCGTCACGGGGGAGGCGTCGGCGTTGGGGTCGATCCCCAGCAGGCGCAGCACCCCGTTGGCCGAGGCGGAAACAACCCACACCAGCGGCCGGAACGCGGACGCGCACAGGCTGAGCAGCCCCGCCGCGCCCAGGGCGATGCGCTCGGGGAATTTCAGGGCCAGGCGTTTGGGTACCAGCTCCCCCAGCACCAGGGAGACATAGGCGATCACGAGGGTGAGCAGGAACGTAGCGACAGGGGCGGCCGCGTTCGCGGGCAGGAGCCTGGCCAGCAGCTTTTCCAGGGGGGCGCTGAAGCTGCGGGCCGTGGCCGCCGAGGCCAGGAAGCCCGCGAGGGTCACGCCGATCTGGATCATCGACAGGAAGCGGCCGGAATTCTTCATCAGGGCGCGGACACGCCGGGCCTTGCGGTCGCCGTCGGCGGCCATGCGCTCGAGCTTGGTTTCGTTCAGGGAGATCACCGCGATCTCGCTCATGGCGAAAAACGCGTTGACCAAGATCAACGCGAGCAGCAGGGATAATCGCCCGAGTATCTGTGTTGCGCCGGGGTCGTCCATGGGGGAGCTCCTTTTTTCGGGCGGCAAGAATGCCGCCCCTACAAATAATATCTCATAATAAGTATAACACAAAAAATGTGAATTGTCAAGTTGTAGGGGCGGCATTCTTG